>NZ_KQ758702.1:12319-16152 GCF_001457055.1 Priestia veravalensis
TTAGAAGCAATCATTTTGTTATGTCCCAAACTCTTTTTTTCTTTTTTTAGAGGAAGCTATTTTTCTTTCCTTAAGGAAACTTTTTTAGTTGTGTGAATATAATAAAGTAAAAGCATGAGGAGGAAGGAAATGAAATCGGCTAAAAAAGCACAACAATATGCGTATATGTTGTACAAACTCGGTATTTTAAGTAAAGAGCAAAAGGAAAAGATTTGTAACAAATAACCACCCAGTACAAAGTACTGGGTGGTTATTTGTTACATCGCATGATTGATAATGGTGTAGTTTTTATGGTTTACAACTGTTCGCTGTTCTAAGTCTAAATCACGATAGTTAGTCATATAAGTTAGGTCAACAATTACAGAGTTCTCATTTACTTTTTCTACAATACCTTTTAAACCATTTTTAAATTCAATTACGTTTCCTACCTCTGCAATTTTCATCGCAATCGCTCCTTCATTAGATTATTTTTAGAAAATTTATAAAAGTAAATCTAGTTAACGCTTTCTATTTTCTTTTTCTCAATTTTGCCTTAAATTGGTTAATTAGTAAAGATGTTTTTTTAAAAAATGTAAAAAAAGATGTTTTTTTAAGTGAATTCTTCGACAAAAGGAGGGTAATTCGATATAGTACTGACATGTAGGATTATTTAATGATTAAAACATTAGAAATAGAAGGTGTCAATTATTATGATAAATACAGGGTTAGTATTAGAAGGTGGCGGTATGAGAGGTCTTTATACAACGGGGGTACTTGATTACTTTATGGAACAAGATTTATATTTACCTTATGTGATTGGTGTTTCGGCGGGAGCCTGTCATGCAACTTCCTATTTATCCCGACAAGTAGGAAGAAGCCGTCGAGCTAATCTAGATTATATAGATGATCCACGTTATTTGTCACTGCGAAATTATTTTAAGACGCGTGAGATGTTTGGGATGGATTTTATATTTGAAGAAATTCCAACCAGCTTACTTCCATTTGATTTTGATTCTTTTCACAAGCGAACTGAACAGCTTGTAGTAGGCACAACGGACTGCGTAACGGGAAAGCCTGTTTATTTTGACAATCATGAGGACGATTTGCTGACCATTATTCGCGCGTCAAGCTCGCTTCCATTTGTGTCAAAAGTTGTGGAGTATGGTGGTAAACAGCTGTTAGACGGGGGAATCAGCGATCCAATTCCAGTAAAAAAAGCAGAGAGTGATGGATTTAAGAAAAATATTGTGGTGTTAACACGAAATAAAGGATACCAAAAGAAAAAATCCAGTTCATCTTGGTTTACAAAGCGTTATTATCGTAAGTATCCAGGTTTAGTTAAGGCATTAGAGAACCGCTATAAGCTTTATAATGATACGCTTGCTTATATCGATGAGCAGGAGGAAGCAGGAAATATATTTGTGATTCGTCCACAGAAGCCACTGGTAGTAGGGCGAATGGAGAAAGACCGATCAAAGTTAGACGTTTTGTATAAGCAAGGATATGAAGAAGCTGCAGAACAGTATGATAAACTAAAAGAATGGTTAAAGGACTTTTCGTAGAAAGGAGTACATATAAATGAACGAAGAGGAAGTAATGAAGCAATTAGATGCTCTCCGTGACGGCGAGATTCAAGAGCTGCACGTTCGTAAAGAGGATTTTTTAGGGTTTCAACCTGTGCTTGTAAGAAGAGAGGATTTCAAGCATTTTCGCGGAGTAGCTGGTCGAGGTGGGAACTTTACGTATTATTATACCGAAACGCCTCGTAGTTAAGTTGAAACGCTAGCTTTCTTGAGCAGACGCTTATATAATGAAAGTAATGTGTAGCTATAGGAGGGATTACATGGACGATTTTCGAAAAAGTACAGCACCATTTTATTTTGCAGATTATATATGGAAAGATAAAAATGGACAGATGACATATGGGATGCTGTTAACAAACCGGCCAGCTGACGACCGGGAGTACGACCTCCATTCATTATTAGAAGAAGCGTTTGTTGAGCACAAAAAGGTTTCATTAACAACGGTTTATGATAATAGTGAACAGCTACTGTCAGGTTATGTCCTGGATTTATCAGACAATCAATCTGCGTTTACGTTTATGGACGATACAGGTGCTAAGCTAGTAATTGATTTCTATGATGTTGTAGAAATAGAGCTTGAAGATTAAAGAAGATGAAGCGTGTAAATTTGCGCTTCATCTTTTTTGTTTTGAAAGAAGAAAAAACGCATACAATGGGTTGTGATTTCTACTCCGGCTGCTCCCTTTCCGCAGGGCTCGGTCTAAGCCTAAGCCTCCTCGTAAACTTGCCGGGTCTCAGAGCATTCGCTAGTCCTGCAGGAGTCTCCCATCCTTCGTTGCAATCACAGGCTTCTTCGAGTAGTAGGAAAACTACTTATCTCTATGTATTGTTTGGGTGTGAAAGAGGGCAGAACGCGCGCAATGAGTCGTGATTCTCACTTCAGATAGTTCGCTTCACTCACAGGACTTTTAAGGAAAAGGAGAAGTCATACTCTATATCTTTTTAATTCGATTTTCTAAGAGGAAAGTTTCACATAACGAATGATGACTTTGCCTGATAGGAGTTGTTTTACTCACAATATCTTGGGGGAAAGGTGTGGCATAGAGTACGTTTTGAATAATTGCTTCTTTCAGCAAATGTAGTTATAGAGTAGTTAAATGTGCATTTATTTCTAGAATTGAAATGATTTTGAAGTGAGTCAAAAGTCTGAAAAGGGAAATATAAACAAGGTAATACCTACCTCCTTGCACAAAAAAATTCCTTCATTATGACAAATATATAGGATTATTGTCATAATCGTGTTTGATTCGTAATGTTATTAATCAAACTAAAAGAAATGTAAAGGAATCGTTCGGTGAAAGAGGTACTACGCTATGTTAGAGTAGTACCATACGAATTTTCAGGAGGTATTACCGCATGAAAAAGAGTTATGTTAAGTCTTTATTCATGATGCTAACTGCTATGTTTGCTCTTGGGAGCGTTCAGTCAGTCGCAGTAGCAGAAACGAAATATAAAGTCATTAAGGGAGATACCCTTGGGCAGTTAAGTAAACAATATGGTGTAACCATTGCAGATATAATGGACGAAAATAATCGTACAGACGAATGGATTTATGAAGGGGAAACGCTTCGTATTCCAGAAAAGCCAAACGGTCGAGATACTGATGGGCTAATTTCAGAGTCAAAAGTAGCTGAAGAAGAGAAAGCCGTTAAAGCGGTTGAAACGGAAGAAGTAAGCCAACCTGCTGAAGTAGAAGAAGTTAAGGCAGAAACACAGCCGGCTCCTGAAGGAATGGCCATTTCTCAAGGAGAGAAAGATTTGTTGGCACGCTTAGTAGAAGCGGAAGCAAAAGGTGAGTCGTATGAAGGAAAATTAGGTGTAGCTATCGTTGTCCTAAATCGTGTAGAGTCACAGCAGTTTCCAAACAGTGTTAACGGAGTAATTATGGAAGTGGTAGGGACTAGCTATGCGTTTTCTCCTGTTCAAAACGGCTCAATTAATAAGCCAGCATCTGATGAAGCACACCGTGCAGTGGAAGAGGCACTAATGAGAAAAGATCGCTTAAATGATTCCATTTACTTTTATAACCCTGACACAGCGACAGATGATTGGATTCGCTCTCGTCAAGTTGTAAAAACAATTGGAAATCATGTATTTGCAAAATAAAGAAAGAGGCTGGGACATAAGTAATTCAGCCTCTACTATACCTGAATGATTGAGAGTTCATAACTTTTAATCGTTCAGGTTTTTTGTTGATTGTGAAAACAATGTTGGAAACAGGGTGGAATGGAGCGTAGGACACTCGACTCCTGCGGGAAAGAGAGGGAAAAC
>NZ_KQ758703.1:0-16054 GCF_001457055.1 Priestia veravalensis
ACGAACACTAGCTGTTCCAATCTTTTTGGTTTGTCTGAACACGTTCGTTCCATTGCGCTACGGCCACTCGCTTTCCGCGGGGAGGAACCTGAGCTTCCTCGCTGCGCTGCGGGATCTCCGTTTTCCCTCTCTTTCCCGCAGGAGTCGAGTGTCCTACGCTCCATTCCACCCTGTTTCCAACATTGTTTTCACAATCAACAAAAAACCTGAACGATTAAAAGTGAGAAACTCTCAATCGTTCAGGTTTATCATTGGCTGAATTACTTATGTCCCAGCCTCTTTAAAATAGTACTTATAAGAATGTACGCTGTACGCGTTGCCAAAATGAATTATCTTTTAATTTTACAGTTTTAACTTGGCGATCACTTAGACGAACTTGGATTTGATCTACGTGTTTTGTACTGATTGCTTCGTTATCTAAGCCGATAACAGGGTAATGGCTGTTATCGTTTGAGAGCTTTAGGGTTAACGTGTGCTCATTGCTTAAAATAAAAGAAGATCCAAGCGTACGATAATTGTTATTGTTTAAAGATGCAAGTTCGCTGATTTGTATACACGGTAAAAGTGGATCAACGACGGCACCGTTAACTGATTTATTATAAGCTGTACTTCCTGTTGGTGTCGAAATAACCATACCATCGCCACGGAATGTCTCAAAATGATTCTCGTTAATAAATACGTCCATTGTAAACGTTTTTATTAATGCGGATCGCACAAGACATTCATTTAGTGAATGGAATGTCGTCTCTTGATCAATGGTTGTTTCTAATACGGGAAAGCGCCTTACCTCAATATTTTCGGAAGTGATAGCGTCAATCATTTTTTCTTTTTCATTAATATGGAAATCACAGTAGAAGTTTAGCTGCTCGGATGTTGCTACCCCTGCATACAAGCAGTCATCTCTAAAACCTGTTTGACGGACAGCCTGTAAAAAAGCACCGTCATCTCCAATGCTTACAATAATATTTGCCTCTTTCGATTGCTCTACTACCGTAAAATCATACTTAACCGCTAACTCTTGTAAAGGTTTTACTGCGGCATTTGTTTCTTTATTTCTAGGATGAAAGAAATAAACATTACGACGATTTGACATATGTAGTTCCCCCTTGTTTCCCCGTCTTTGATGTAAAAAAATAGTATAAAAGTAAACTTTATTACAAAAGTTTGTTACAATAATTATATCACTATTAAAACACAAATTGAAAGATTATTCTTTCAATTTGTAATCAGGATTAATTTAGGAGGGTTTTCATGAATACGAAAAGGTGGGTAGCACTCGCCATCGCAGTTGGTGTATTTATTATTTCAATACTAGTAAACACAGTTTCAACTTTTATTTTTGCTAGTGATGAGGAAACGGGCGTTGCTGGGTTCTTTGGCGGAAGTGCTAGCGAGCTAACTGAAATGGTTATTGAAGAGGGTGCGTCTCTTAATAAGATTGCTGTTTTAGAAGTAAACGGAACGATTCAAGATACAGGAGATAGTACATCATTATTTTCGCAAGGTGGCTATAATCACGAGCTGTTTTTAGAACAACTTGATGCAGCTAAAGATGATGACATGGTCAAAGGAATTATCATAAAGGTTAATTCACCAGGGGGTGGAGTAGTAGAAAGCGCTCAAATACATAAAAAAATGGAAGAGATTCAAGCTGATACGAAAAAACCTATCTATATTTCAATGGGCTCAATGGCTGCATCTGGTGGATATTACATCTCGACATCAGCTGATAAAATTTATGCAACTCCAGATACGTTAACAGGTTCACTCGGTGTTATTATGCAAAGCGTAAACTACGGAGAACTCGCTGAGCGTCTTGGAGTAAAAGACGTGACAATAAAAAGTGGTGAGCATAAGGATATTATGTCACCTACGAGAGATATGACTGAAGAAGAGCGTCAAATTATGCAAAAGCTTATTGATAACTCATACAGTGGCTTTGTTGATGTCATCTCGAAAGGGCGCAACTTATCTGAAAGTAAGGTGCGTGAAATTGCTGATGGGCGAATCTATGATGGTCGCCAAGCAAAAGAGTTAAAATTAGTTGATGAGCTAGGGTTCTTTGAAGACAGCTTAGTAGATATGAAAAAGCAGTATAAGCTAAAAGATGCTCAGGTTATTGAATACGAATCAGGCTTTGGCTTCCCTTCATGGCTATCCATGAGCATGAACAAGATGATGGGAAGTGACCAGCAGCTATCTTCTGTTTTGAAATCATTAGCTGAGCCAAATTCTCCTCGTATGATGTATCTATATCAAGAATAGAGGTGGATGAATAATGGAAAATAACTCATATGATAAAGAAGTAGCGGGTGTTGAACATTCATCACCTTTAGAAGATAGAGTAGTAAACCCTTCTGTAGTTGAAAATCGATATGCTGGGTTTTGGATGCGTTTTTGGGCATACCTCCTTGATATCATTGTAGTGGGAAGTATAAATGGTATTATTGTAAAACCAATTTTTAAAGCATTTGATTTTGCTCAAGTTGATCAATTATTTTCACCGTTTTGGTTCATTACAGCACTGACGTTTTATGGCTATTTCATTTTAATGACCAAGTTCTTTGGTCAAACATTAGGAAAGATGGTTTTTGGCTTAAAGGTAGTCTCATTAAATGGAACGCCGCTTAGCTGGTCAGTCGTTTTGTTCCGAGAAGGAATTGGACGTTATATTTCAAAAACGGTTCTATTTATCGGTTATATCATCGTTGCCTTTTTACCTAAAAAGCAAGGTGCACATGACTATTTTGCAGAAACTGCAGTAGTGCATGAAATAAAATAATATAGAAGGCCTCTACTCGTTGAGTGGAGGCCTTTCTTGTTAGGTTTAACTTCATGATATATGGGACATAATAGAAGGGGAAAAAGGAGTGAAGAAAGTGATATGGGTGTCATGGATTATCGCAATACTACTTGTCCTTGTGTTTATAGTGATAGTTACGAAGATTACGGTATATATTGACTTACGACATGCCAAGGATAACGATTATTATCGCGTGACGTTTATGGCGTGGTTTAAGCTCATTCGCTATACATATGAAATACCAGTGGTAAAGGTTCAAAAAGACTCCAATACCCTGCTTGTCGAAGAAAAAAGCGGAGCGGGAGAAAATACAAATAAAGATAAATGGAAAGACTACTCCATGGAAGACGTTCTCAATCTTCTGGAAGATGTAAAGCAATTTTTAGAACATGTTGTTGGCCTTCATACCATTATTCGGAAGTTTTTAAGTCATATAGCAGTGAGAAATTTAAAATGGCATACACGAGTAGGTCTAGGTGACGCTGCTCTCAGCGCTATTTTAGTGGGTGTTGTATGGTCTGCAAAAAGTGGTTTTGTTCATCTGCTTGATCAATACATGAGGCTAAAAGATCCTCCTAGGATGACGGTAGTGCCAGCCTTTCAAAAGATGTGGTCTGAAACCATCTTTCAATGCATAATTTCATTCCGATTAGGACAAGCTATATTAGTAGGTTTACGTTTAGTTAAGCACTGGCGCAAGATACCTCGCTTTTATAAGCCTGAAAGCGAAAGCAAAGCGCATTCTGTTAAAACATAAGGAGGTTACTTGAATGGGAGAACATCCAATTAAGAGTCTAATGTCTACAGCAATGGAAAATTTAAAAGAAATGATTGACGTCAATACAATCATCGGAGACCCAGTAGAAACACCGGATGGAAGTGTTATTTTAACGGTATCAAAGGTAGGGTTTGGTTTTGCAGCAGGAGGAAGTGAATTTAATGGAGAAGGACACAAGTCATCTTCACAACAAGGTGGTCAATCAGCTGATTCGAGTCATCCCTTTGGTGGAGGAAGTGGTGGAGGAGTATCGATTACGCCAATTGCTTTCTTGATTGTTAGCTCAGCTGGAATTAAAATGCTTCATTTAAATGAAAGCACGCACTTATACGAGAAGATCCTAGACACTGCACCTCAAGCAATCGAACGCATGCAGCATATGTTTAAAAAAAATCGTCATGACCAAGAAAATCATGATCGCAATGATAGTAATGATTCATTTAATCTATAAGCTACAAGCTCTCGTTACATGATTATAAAAACGAGGGCTTTTTTTATATGGGGAAAACGCATTTAATTGCAATCTTTTTACATAGGCGCTAATATGAAGGATGTACATATTTATTTAGGGGAGGAATCATTCGTGACAACAGTTAAGTTTAAAGGTAACGATGTAACACTACTAGGGAATCAAGTAAAGGTAGGAGACAAAGCGCCTAATTTTACGGTTCTTGCAAACGATTTGTCAGAAGTAACGTTAGATGACACAAAAGGTTCAGTGCGTCTAATTAGTGTAGTTCCTTCTATTGATACAGGTGTTTGTGATGCACAAACACGCCGCTTCAATGAAGAAGCATCAAAGCTAGACAATGTGAAAGTATTAACAGTAAGCGTTGATTTGCCGTTTGCACAAAAGCGCTGGTGCGGTTCAAATGGTATTGAAAACGTACAAACTGTATCTGATCACCGCGATTTATCTTTTGGTGAAGCATTTGGCGTAGCTATCAAAGAACTACGTTTATTAGCTCGTTCTGTATTTGTGGTAAACTCAAACGACGAAGTAACATACGTTGAGTATCTACCAGAAGTTACGGATCATCCAAACTATGAAGCAGCAATCGAAGCAGCAAAAGCAGCTAAGTAATTGCACATGTTTTAGACAAAGAAGGCGGAAAACATTGTTTTTCGCCTTCTTTGTGTGGCATGAACTATTTGTGATAAAATAAAATTCTTTGTTAGAGTTCTATATAAAGCGTTGTAATGAAAAATAGATTAATAAATGGAAATGTTCAAGGAGGAATAGATGTGAGCGAGTTATCAAAAATGGAGCAGCTGTTTAAGGTTATTGACCAGAGTGCAGTCATTTTACGAAAAGAGCTAAACTGCTTATATTTAGAAGCAGTTGCTGAAACAGGTGAAAATTTATTTCAAGAAGACATCTTACAAGATGAATTAGATGAAGTAACGAAAAAAAGGTTACAAAAAGAATATAGTTCTGTAAAACTGAATCAATTTGAGCAAGAGACAATTCGAAAAGCATATCAATTAGCAGTTTTAAAAGGAATGAAAGAAGCGATTCAGCCAAATCATCAAATGACACCTGATGCGGTAGGGTTATTTATGGGTTATGTCGTTGGTAAGTTTATGGAAGGGAATCAGAGCTATACGATACTAGATCCAGCAGTAGGAGCAGGGAATTTAATTACGACGATTTTAAATATGCATTCACATTCAATTGAACAAGTGTATGGCGTTGATATTGACGACTTATTGCTTCAGTTAACCTATGTAAATGCAAACCTTCAAAAGCACGGTGTAGAGTTATTTCATCAAGATAGTTTACAGCCGCTATTTATTGATCCTGTTGACCTTGTGATTTGTGATTTACCGGTAGGCTATTATCCAAATGATGAAGGTGCTGCCCAATATAAAGTAAAGTCAGAAGAAGGGCATACGTATGCTCATCATTTATTTATTGAAAAAAGCTTAAACCACGTTAAACCAGGTGGATATGTAGTCACGCTGATTCCAAACAATCTATTTGATTCTGAGCAATCTCATCTTCTACAGGCGTTGCTAAAAGAAGAAGCGATTGTACAAGCAATCATTCAGCTTCCGTTATCGATGTTTAAGCAGGAAGAAGCAGCAAAAAGCATTCTGGTTTTACAGAAAAAGGGTGAGGGGGTAACTCCACCAGAGAACGCACTTCTTGTAAATTTACCAAAGTTTAGTAACAAGCAAGGCATGAACAATATTATGAGTCAAATGAATGAATGGTTTAAATTGAATAAATAATTTATCTTTTTAGAAAATAATGATTTTTTATGATGGCGCTTTTAATCGTGCATAGCCCTTGAAATCTATAGTGGTGAATGATTAAATGAATAAGGATAGAATTTGTGTCGAAATGCATAGAATATTGTAGAGAATATCGTTTTGTACTTTTTCGTCAAGTTCATAATGCACGTATATAAAAAGGAGCTGTTTTTAGTATATGTTAAAAATTATTGCAATTAATGCTGGTAGCTCATCTTTAAAGTTCCAGCTGTTTGAAATGCCAAGCGAAGCAGTTTTAACAAAAGGTTTAGTAGAGCGTATCGGTTTAGACGATGCCGTTTTCACTATTTCAGTAAATGGTGAAAAACAAACAGAAGTAAGAGAAATTCCAGACCACTCTGTAGCAGTTCAAATCTTAGTAGACAAGCTATTGTCTCAAGGTATTATTGAGTCATACGATGAGATTACAGGCGTTGGACACCGCGTTGTTCACGGTGGAGAGAAGTTTGCTGATTCTGTGTTAATTACGGATAAAACACTAGCTGAAATTGAAGCATTATCAGATTTAGCACCTCTTCATAACCCAGCTAACGTTGTTGGTATTAAAGCATTCCAAGCAATCTTACCAAACATTCCGGCAGTTGCAGTGTTCGATACGGCATTCCATCAAACAATGCCTGAAAAATCATTCTTATACAGCTTACCGTATGAATACTATGAAGACTATGGTGTTCGTAAATACGGTTTCCACGGTACATCACATAAATATGTATCAGAGCGTGCAGCTGAACTATTAGGTCGTCCAGTTGAACAACTACGTTTAATTTCTTGTCATTTAGGTAACGGTGCAAGTATCGCAGCAATCGAAGGTGGAAAATCAATTGATACATCAATGGGCTTCACGCCGTTAGCTGGTGTAGCAATGGGAACTCGTTCTGGTAACATTGACCCTGCGTTAATTCCATTCATCATGGAGAAAACAGGAAAAACTGCAGACGAAGTGCTAAATGTGTTGAATAAAGAAAGTGGTTTACTTGGTATATCAGGTATCTCAAGTGACTTACGTGACTTAATTAAAGCAAGTGGCGAAGGAAACGACCGCGCAGAAACAGCTCTTGAAGTGTTTGCTGGTCGTATTCATAAGTACATTGGCTCTTATGCAGCTCGTATGTCTGGTGTAGATGCAATTATCTTCACTGCAGGTATCGGTGAGAACAGTGATGTTGTACGTGCTCGTGTACTTCGTGGCTTAGAATTTATGGGCGTATATTGGGACCCAGCATTAAACGGTGTTCAAGGAGAAGAAGCGTTTATTAGCTATCCTCACTCTCCAGTAAAGGTTCTTGTCATTCCGACAAATGAAGAAGTAATGATTGCTCGCGACGTAGTTCGCTTAGCAAATATTTAATAGCATGTAAAAAGCTAGCGTCTTTCGCTAGCTTTTTTTGTTTTATGAAAATAGGTGTCTTTTTAAACATTTGTTATAATGGAAACAAATTCTATTACTTATCTTTGAAGGAGTGAAAGCATGAGTCTAACCAATCGAGAAGAGCAGTTGCTACACGAAATTCGGGAGTGGGAACAAACATTGGATGAATATGATCAAAGTCAGATTGAGATTACATATGATGAATGGTTACATAAAGCAGTTGGCCTTGTACCTGAGCATATTTTACAAGAGTATTTAGCGAAAACAGATGATTTTATGTTTCATTTTACATCCTTTATTCAAAATACGGATATTCAGATACAAGCTGAAAAACAGATTATTAATACAGCACGCGTATTTCAACCAGATATTACAGGTATACCAGAACTTCAATCACTACAAATTGATCAACTATCTTACATTTGTGATCAACAGCTAGCAAAACAGAGGCTTTATGCATTGGGACAAGGCGCTTTATCTGGTACGGGGAAAGCTCTACTAGTAGGTACAGATATTCCAGCTTTGTTATTTATTAATTTACAATCGATTCAAAAAGCAGCCATGAGCTACGGTTATAATATCCATACACCGTTTGAACTTATGATGACGTTAAAAGTATTTCATACGGCTTTGCTGCCACCTGAATTGCAAAAGACAGGGTGGCTTGAATTGACAGAGGAAATCGAACATGGTGTCGACCCTTATTTTTATGAAGGTAGAGATCAGGTGGTAACTGAGTCGCTTGTTTATAAAGCTATTGTTCAGATTGTTAAAAGCTTTCTTATAGTCATCTTAAAGCGTAAGGCATACGGTCGTATTCCTTTGCTTGGTATGGCAATTGGTGGAGGAATGAACTATACATTTACAAAGCAAGTAACAGATTATGCGAAGCGATTTTATCAATATCGTCTTTTAATAGAAAAGGTAAATAACGAGGCTGGGATATAACTACATGATTCCTTCTCAAAGACGAATCATGACATGACGTTTCGAAACAAGTGAGGTTGGAAAAACACGTTCGTTCCATTGTCGCACTTTCCGCGGGGAGGAATCTGAGCCTCCTCGCTGCGCTGTGGGGTCTCAGCCTTTCCTCTAGTTCCCGCAGGAGTCGCGTGTCTTACGCCCCATTCCACTCTTTTTTTAAACTTATTTTCCGCACCAACAAAAAACCCGAACGGTTGAGAGTTAACTGAAACACTTATGTCTCGACCTTATTTACAAATGAGTTTTGGCAGATATATCTTGGTCCGTACGATACCAAATCCACAAATCATTAATAATAGAGGCTAATTCAGCAATTTCCTCATTTAATTGGCAAGACTTCTGAAAATTATCTTCTTCTTCTAAAGCAGCCTGCTTGTTATTAATTTTCCTTTCAATTTCTGCAATTCGATCAGGAATCAAACCTCTAATTTCTTCCCACTGAATTAAAATTTCTTCTTGTAGTGCGGGAGTATATTCATTCCATGAATGTGCTAGTACAGGAATAGAAATACCCAGCCTTTTATTATATAAAAACATATTTTGCATAAATAAACGCCTCACTTGCATATGAAATCTTTGCATTAATACTCTCTTTGTTTTGTGAATAAGAACTTATGCTGTTTATGATAAAGGAAATAATAAGAAAAATCATGTGTTTTATCACTTTATATATGCAGTTTTATTTTATGATAAGAGTATATTTATCGTATAAAACAAGGTTTTTGGAAAAGTATTTGTGAATTTATATACTTTTTTTTGAATAAGTATTGAAAAAACCAAATAAAGTTGTTAAAGTAATAGTAGATTAAATGAATAAAAATTTATTGAGATGTATTTATATATATTAGGAGGAAATGTTGATGAGTAATCCGAAAATTGTTCTTGCATATTCAGGTGGTTTAGATACTTCAGTTGCTATTAAATGGTTACAGGAAAAAGGTTATGATGTTGTTGCTTGTTGTTTAGATGTAGGTGAAGGAAAAGATTTAAACTTTATTAAAGAAAAAGCTATTACAGTTGGAGCGGTAGCATCACACGTGATTGATGCCAAAGAAGAGTATGCAAATATTTATGCATTAGCTGCTCTGCAAGCTCACACATTATATGAAGGCAAATATCCATTAGTATCTGCGTTATCAAGACCGCTAATTGCAAAGAAGCTTGTTGAAGTCGCAGAGAAAGAAAATGCAGTAGCTGTGGCTCATGGTTGTACAGGAAAAGGAAATGACCAAGTTCGTTTTGAAGTTTCAATCAAAGCTTTAAACCCAGATCTAGAAGTTGTTGCACCGGTACGTGATTGGAAATGGTCTCGTGAAGAAGAAATTGAATATGCGAAGCAGCATAATATTCCAATTCCAGTTAACTTAGACAGCCCGTTTTCAATTGATCAAAATTTATGGGGAAGAAGTAACGAGTGTGGTGTTCTAGAAGATCCTTGGGCTGCTCCGCCGGAAGAAGCTTACGACTTAACTGTTGCATTAGAAGATACGCCGGATACTCCTGAAACGGTTGAAATTGAATTTGTTCAAGGTGTACCTGTTTCATTAAATGGCCAATCTTATACGTTAGCTCAGCTTATTCTTGAACTGAACGATATTGCTGGAAAGCACGGAGTTGGACGTATCGACCACGTAGAAAATCGTTTAGTTGGAATTAAGTCACGTGAAGTATATGAGTGTCCAGCTGCGATGACTCTTATCAAAGCGCATAAGGAATTAGAAGATCTAACACTTGTAAAAGAAGTGGCACATTTCAAACCAATTATTGAGAAAAAGTTAACGGAAGTTATTTATGAAGGACTTTGGTTCTCACCTTTAACAAATTCACTGTTAGCTTTCTTAAAGGATACGCAACAATATGTAAACGGAACGGTACGTGTAAAGCTGTTTAAAGGTCATGCGATTGTTGAAGGCCGTAAGTCTCCAAACTCTCTATATAACGAAAAACTTGCTACGTACACAAAAGAAGATGAATTTGACCATAACGCAGCAGTAGGATTTATCTCTTTATGGGGACTTCCAACAAAAGTTAGCAGCATGGTGAATACTAAGAAGGTGACGACAGTATGACCAAATTATGGGGAGGACGTTTTACGAAACGTCCTGAACAATGGATTGATGAATTTGGGGCATCCATTTCATTCGACCAACATTTAGTAGAAGAAGATATTGAAGGTAGCTTAGCTCATGTATCTATGCTAGAAAAATGCAAAATTCTTTCTAGTGAAGAAGCGAATCAAATTAAAGCAGGGTTACAAACCCTGCTTCAAAAAGCAAAAAATAAAGAGCTTATGTTTTCTGCTCAGTACGAAGATATTCATTTGAATCTAGAAAAGCTCTTAATCGATGAAATTGGTCCTGTAGGTGGAAAACTGCATACAGGCAGAAGCCGTAATGACCAAGTTGCAACTGATATGCACTTATATTTAAAGAAGCATGTGCAGCAAATCATCCAACTGACAAAGCATTTACAGCATGTGTTAGTTGAAAAAGCTGATCAGCATGTTGAAACAATCTTTCCTGGCTACACGCATCTACAAAGAGCGCAGCCTGTATCGTTTGCTCATCACTTACTAGCGTATGTATCAATGTTTAAGCGTGATACTGAGCGATTTGAAGAATCGTTAAAACGCATTGATATCTCTCCCCTAGGAGCAGGAGCACTTGCTGGTACAACGTTCCCAATTGATCGTTACTATAGCGCTGAGCTGTTGGGCTTTGCCGATATTTATCAAAATAGTATGGATGCAGTAAGTGATCGCGACTTTATTTTAGAATTTTTGAGCAATAGCTCAATTTTGATGATGCACTTATCTCGTTTCTGCGAAGAGTTAATTTTATGGTCGAGTCAAGAATTCCAGTTTATTGAAATGGATGACACATATGCTACAGGAAGCAGTATTATGCCACAAAAGAAAAACCCTGATATGGCTGAGCTAATCCGTGGAAAAACAGGAAGAGTCTATGGACATCTCTTTAGCTTGTTAACAGTGTTGAAAGGTACGCCTCTAACATACAACAAAGATTTACAAGAAGACAAAGAGGGTATGTTTGATACAGTTACAACGATTGAGGGTTGCTTGACAATCTTTGCTGGAATGATTGAAACAATGACTGTTAAAACAGACGTCATGGAATCATCAACTAAAAAAGACTTTTCAAATGCAACGGAATTAGCAGACTACCTTGCTTCAAAAGGGATGCCGTTCCGTCAGGCTCATGAAGTTGTAGGTAAGCTTGTTCTAGAGTGCATTCAGCAAGGTATGTATCTAATGGATTTACCGTTAGAAAATTACCAAGCGGCAAGCGATTTATTTGAAGAGGATATCTATCACGTACTTGATCCAAAAACTGCGGTTAATCGTCGTAATAGTGCGGGTGGTACAGGTTTCGATCAGGTAAGACAAGCAATCTTAAAAGTTAAAGAGGATTTGAAGCAAGAAGTTAATGCATAAAAAATGCGCACTCACTGAAGTGCGCATTTTTTATGCTTATTTTTTGTGAAAGTGTACAGAGTCATAATCACGGTTACATCGTGCATAACTCCAACAAGTTAGAAGAAAAATAGAGGGGAATAAAACAACACGTTATATAAGGAGAGATTAACAATGAAAGAAAAAAAGAACCCTCAGCACGTTTATGAATACGATCATGAAGGAGAACAACAAACGTTTCAACAACTAATGGACTCTTACTCAAGTGGTGTAGTAGGAGATGGCTACATGGCTTCAACATTTGAAAATGTTGAAGCTAAAAGTGATAACGAACTATATGAATAAAAAGATGGATAGACTATAAATAAGGCAAAAACTCCCCACTTTATAAGCATAAGGTGGGGAGCTTATTTTACATATCATTCATATGATAAATAAACAATAAATTAAGGAGTGACAATCGTGAAAATAGGTGTTCCAAAAGAAATTAAGAATAATGAAAATCGCGTTGCTATTACACCAGCTGGCGTAACGGCATTTACAAACGCTGGTCACGAAGTATGGGTTGAAAAAAGTGCTGGTGAGGGATCTGGCTTTACGGATGAACAGTATGTAGAAGCTGGAGCGACCATTGTTGAAACAGCTCACGATGCGTGGAGTGCAGAGATGGTCATGAAAGTAAAAGAACCATTACAAGAAGAGTACGATTACTTTCGTGAAGGATTAATTTTATTTACGTACTTGCACCTTGCTGCTGAAGAAGCATTAACAAAAGCATTGATTGAAAAGAAAGTAGTAGGCATTGCGTATGAAACTGTGCAGCTACCGAATCGTACGCTTCCACTTTTGACACCAATGAGCGAAGTAGCTGGAAGGATGTCCTCGCAGATTGGGGCACAATTTCTAGAAAAAACAAAGGGTGGTAAGGGAGTTTTACTAAGTGGTGTGCCCGGTGTTCAACGAGGAAAAGTAACGATTATTGGCGGTGGAGTTGCGGGAACAAACGCTGCGAAAATTGCTGTTGGCCTAGGGGCAAATGTAACAATTATTGATTTAAATGCAGAGCGACTTCGACAATTAGACGACTTATTTGGCAAAGAAATTACAACATTAATGTCAAATCACTATAACATTGCAGAATCTGTGAAGGACTCAGACCTAGTAATTGGAGCAGTATTAATTCCAGGTGCCAAAGCTCCAAAATTAGTTACCACTTCCATGATTAAAACAATGTCTCCAGGTTCAGTTGTCGTAGACATTGCGATTGACCAAGGTGGAATCTTTGAAACAACAGACCGCATTACAACACATGATAATCCAACGTATGAAAAGCACGGTGTTTTGCACTATGCGGTAGCTAATATGCCTGGAGCTGTTCCTCGTACGTCAACCATGGCTTTAACGAACGTGACTGTTCCTTATGCGCTTCAAATTGCAACCCTAGGGTACAAGAAAGCGTGTTTGAAAAATCCACCGTTACTTCAAGGGATTAATACATTAAACGGCTTTGTGACATATGCAGCAGTAGCGGATGCACATGGATTAACGTACTCTGATGCTACAACATTGTTAGAGCAAGCATAACGGCTTTATAATAAAGAGAACGTACCCTTTTTGTTTAAATTAGTATAGAAAGGGTACGAACTAGTTAATTAGTGATAATGATAAAGGAGAGGTTATTGTGCATATTTCTTATCACGGACACTCTGTTGTGAAAATTGAAACGCAAGGGAAGACAATTTTAATTGATCCGTTTATTACAGGAAATGGAAAAACTGATTTAAATGCAGAGGATGTACAAGCAGACTATATCTTACTAACGCACGGTCATAACGATCACGTAGGAGATACAGTAGCCATTGCAAAACGAACAAATGCGCAGGTTATTGCTATTGCTGAGCTCGCTACATATTTAGGATGGAAAGGTTTAAATGTTCATCCCATGAGCATTGGAGGAGCTTATACGTTTGATTTTGGTAAAGTTAAACTCACACAAGCTTTTCATGGATCAAGCTATACGGAAGAAGAAAGCAAGCAAATTGTTTACACGGGCATGCCAGCAGGGTTGCTGCTAACAATTGAAGGAAAAACCATTTATCATGCGGGTGATACGGCGCTTTATTCTGACATGAAATTGTTAAGCGATTACCATCCAGATGTAGCATTTTTGCCGATTGGAGATAACTTTACAATGGGTCCTGAAGATGCGGCAATTGCAGCTTCATGGATAAATGCCAAATTAGTTGTTCCAATCCATTACGATACGTTCCCTGTTATTAAACAAGATCCTCATGAGTTCGTCCAATCCTTAAAAGGAATTGAAGGGAAAGTCTTACAGCCTGGAGAAGGTTTGGATTTGTAATAGAAATAGCAAGACGATGCAAATTTAGCGCGCATCGTCTTTTTTTGTGTGTACAAGCATACTATGTAAATAAAAAAGGGGGAATGTAGTGTGTTAAAGCGAAATAAAGCAATTTTATATTTGTTGTTGTGTGGTCTTATGCTTTATTATGCACAGCCTTATATTGTCATAAGCACAGAGAGCCTTCAAGGGATTTTTAGCCTTACGTGGTTAGGGTTAGCACTTCTAGTTGTAGGTGGCAATGTGTCATCACTTTTATATGCGAAAAAAGAAGAACAAAAAAAGCTTTTGCAACAAAAGCTTCGTAAGCCAATTCGTCAAAGAGGATGAGATTGAATCCAGCTCTTCCCACCTTTATAATAAAAAGAAAAGAGTAAAGCACCGAGTACGTCCGGCGTTTTAGAAGGGTGAAGTACATTTGGCGACAAAACATGAACAGATTTTACACTATATTGACTCGTTACCAATTGGTGAAAAAATATCAGTTAGGCAGATTGCAAAAGAACTGACGGTAAGCGAAGGTACTGCTTATCGAGCTATTAAAGATGCAGAAAATAAAGGATACGTTTCTACAATAGAGCGTGTTGGGACCATTCGAATCGAGCGAAAGAAAAAAGAAAATATTGAAAAGCTTACTTTTGCCGAAGTTGTAAACATTGTAGATGGACAAGTGCTGGGTGGAAGAGAAGGGTTATATAAAACGCTTAATAAATTTGTTATTGGTGCAATGAAGCTAGATGCCATGATGAGATACACAGAAGCAGGAAACCTTTTAATTGTTGGAAACCGAGTAAATGCACATGAATTGGCTTTAGAAGCAGGAGCAGCTGTTTTAATTACAGGAGGATTTGATACGGAAGATTGGGTGAAGAAGCTCGCAGATGACTTAAAACTTCCTATCATTTCTACAAGTTATGATACATTTACCGTTGCAACCATGATTAACCGTGCCATTTACGATCAATTGATCAAAAAGGAAATTGTACTGGTGGAAGATATCTTAACGCCTGCTGAAGAAGCTGTTAGCCTAAAGCTTAATGATACAATTGCTACGTGGCATAACCTTAACACAAAAACGCATCATAGCCGTTTTCCTGTAGTGGATGATCAGATGAAAGTCCACGGAATGGTGACTTCTAAAGATGTAATTGGTTATGATGCCCAAACCTCGATCGAGAAGGTAATGACGAAAAATCCAATGACGGTCCATGGTAAAACGTCGGTGGCATCTTCTGCTCATATGATGGTTTGGGAAGGTATTGAAGTTCTTCCCGTTGTTGATGACTCTCACCATTTAGAAGGAATTATCAGTCGACAGGATGTCTTAAAAGCACTTCAGATGATTCAAAGGCAACCTCAGGTTGGCGAAACAATTGACGATATTGTGACCAATCAATTCATCGATGTAAAAGATACAAAAGCTGAACCTTTTTATCGCTGTGAAGTAACGCCGCAAATGACAAACTATATGGGAACTATTTCGTACGGCGTATTTACGACAATTGTAACGGAAGCAGCAAACCGAGCGCTTCGTTCATTCAAAAAAGGTGACTTAGTTATTGAGAATATTACGATCTATTTCATTAAACCTGTACAAATTGACAGCATTGTTGAAATTCGACCGAAAGTATTGGAGTTGGGTCGAAAGTTTGGAAAGGTAGATGTTGAAGTATATAATGAGGGCGTCGTTGTTGGTAAAGCAATGCTAATGGCGCAGCTTTTAGAACGTGTATAAAGAGGCTGGGACATAAGTAATTCAGCCAATGATAAACCTGAACGATTGAGAGTTTCTCACTTTTAATCGTTCAGGTTTTTTGGTTGATTGTGAAAACAATGTTGGAAACAGGGTGGAATGGAGCGTAGGACACTCGACTCCTGCGGGAAAGAGAGGGAAAACTGAGATCCCGCAGCGCAGCGAGGAAGCTCAGGTTCCTCCCCGCGGAAAGCGAGTGGCCGTAGCGCAATGGAACGAACGTGTTCAGACAAACCAAAAAGATTGGAACAGCTATTGTTCGTCTCTTAGAAGCAATCATTTTGTTATGTCCCAA
>NZ_KQ758704.1:0-15421 GCF_001457055.1 Priestia veravalensis
AATCGTTCAGGTTTTTTGTTGATTGTGAAAACAATGTTGGAAACAGGGTGGAATGGAGCGTAGGACACTCGACTCCTGCGGGAAAGAGAGGGAAAACTGAGATCCCGCAGCGCAGCGAGGAAGCTCAGGTTCCTCCCCGCGGAAAGCGAGTGACCGTAGCGCAATGGAACGAACATGTTGAGACATATCAAAGAGATGGGAACAGCTAGTGTTCGTTTTTTAGAAGCCATCATTTTGTTATGTCCCAAACTCTTCTTTTTTCTATTTTTAGAAAAAAGAAGTTTAATTCTGAATTTTATCTGTTGTATTCGTTTGAAAAAAAGATACGTCGGCGACAATGATACAGAGTGAGGTGTATCGACATTGAGAGTAGTTCGAAAACGAATGCAATCGATTTTGATTATTATTATGTTGTTAATTTTTTTACTTATTGGCAGACTCGTTCAAATACAGCTTATTAGTACAGAATCATTTTCAAATCATAATGTTAATTTAATTGAAGAAAGCGTTCATCAGCGCACACAAGAAATGGTGGTAGATGATGGAAGAGGTAAATTTATAGACCGCAACGGTCAATCACTTACATCCGTTACGAATAATCGCCTTGTGCTGTTTCCGTTTTTAAATGAAATGCAATGGCCCATGCAACAGGTGTCTACTATTACGGGGATTTCGACAGTAGAGATGGTTACAAAGCTAAAAGATACGAAGTCTCCGGTAGCTGTTGGAGATCATCTAACAATTGATCAGTTAAAGCAAGTGAATGAATTAAAGATACCTGGAGTTTTTGGTGTACCGTTAAAGGATGAGCGTCCTGTACCTATTGCAGAGCATGTAATTGGATTAGTAAGACAAAGTCAGGAGAAAATCGTAGCACAATATGAAGATAAATTGAAAAGTGGGGAATTAAAGGCAACTACGCCCATTGGCATTACGGGCATGCAAAAAACATTTGACGAATTTCTTCTACCACAGCAAGAGTCGAAGTTGTTATATCACGTCGATCGGTTTGGAGGTCCGATGTTTGGAATTGATGTTAAGTATACGGGAGATGCTAATCCTTTTTATCCTGTAAATGTGAAAACGACTCTGGATTTGACAATTCAAGAAAAGGTAGAAGAGCTATTAGAAAAATATAACTTAAAAGAAGGCGGCGTAGTACTATTAGATATCGAAAAGAGCAACATATTAGCCATGGCTAGTAGACCTAATATCAATCAAACTCATCCGTACGAAGAAAAGAACAAGGGGCTCTATAACCGTATGCTAATGCCACAAGTCCCTGGATCTGTGTTTAAAACCGTCACAGCAGCAGCTGCAGTAGAAGAAGGGATTCTTACTCCGAATATGACGTTTAATTGCAATCAAAGCATATATGACGAATCGTTAGAGAATGATCATCAAAAAGGAATGTTATCCTTTGAAGAGAGCTTTGCACAAAGCTGTAATAAGACGTTTGCACAGCTAGCTAAGCAAATGAGTGAGAAAAAACCTGATTCATTGGACCAATATGCCCGAAAATTAGGCGTAACGGACCCGGTAGGGTGGAGCGGAGATGTGTTTCACTTTGATCATTTTACACAGCTTCAAGAAGGAAAGGGAACAGTGTGGAAGAAGGATGCCAATAAACGCGTTCCCAACGCCATTTCTCAAACTGCTATCGGTCAGCTAGATGTGAAGCTTACTCCTCTAGCAGTTGCCAATATGATGGCTACGATTGCTAGAGGTGGAGAAAAGCGACAAGTAAAAGTAGTGGATGAAATTCAGTATAAAAACAATACTTCGCTTTACACGTTTAAAAACAAAAAGTTGTCTGGTGAAAGTATAAAAAAGCCAACGGTTAAAGAACTTCAAAAGTTACTAAGCCAAGTTGTCCAAAGTGAGGATGGCACGGGAAGACGTTTTCAAGATCTTCCTTATTCAGTAGCAGGAAAGTCTGGTACTGCTGAAATTGATGTAGAAAATGAAATCGTTAATAAGTGGTTCGCTGGATACTTTCCTGCTGATAAACCTAAGTATGCCCTAGTAGTTGTTGATTTGAATACAAAAAGTACAATATCGTCTACAAATCAGATTTTTTATGATATTGTTAAAGAGATGTATGATTTAAATCATCAATAACTAAAAAGTATGTAAAAAATATTACAAAAATGCTTCAAATGAAGGTATGTGCTTCATGAATTTCCAAACACATGGTAAAATAGAACATTATAAAAGTTGGAGGAAGTTGTAGCAATGAATAACAATCGTTCTTCAAGACATCAAAACAAAGAAAAAAAGGTTAACCGATTATATAATGTGTTAATTGCCGTAGTTGCGGTATTGATTGTCTTTATCGGTGGCTCACTTATTCTTGGAGAAGGATCAGACGAGACATCTCCAGAACAAAACACAGAGCAAACACCAAAGTCAGAAAACAATAATGATACGGAGAAAAATACTCCTGAAGAAAACACAGAGGAACCTGCAAGTGATGAAGAAGCAGATGAAAACGCAACAGATGATGAAGCAACAGAGCAAGAGGAGTCTTCTGATGTAGAAGTGGAAGAAAATCCTGAGCCAGGTGTTGAAAGCCGAACTGTAGACCCATCCTGGGAGCCTGTAGGTACAGAGCAAGGTGAAAAGCCAGCAGCTACGTATGAAAAAGGTTCAACTGATTGGAATGAAATGCTTGCAGCAGTTGGAGCTGGAGTAGGCGTTAATCCAAACGATATGACAGTATGGCGTTTAGGCAACAATGGTGCTCCTGAAAAAGCAGTGGCAACAGTTAGTCCTAAAGGTGAAGGCTCGGTAAAGTATCGAGTGGAAATTGAATGGGTAGAAAACGAAGGTTGGAAACCAACTGTTGTTGAAAAATTATCTTAATAAAAAAAGCGGCGCTTTCATTAGCGCTGCTTTTTTAGTTTGAAATGAACAACCGCAGAATAAAGCTTCTTACCTTGTTCATAGTCTACTGCCATTTGATGAGAAACGCTTTGAACTCCTAATAAGATGGCTTTATTTTGTTCAACTTTATCATTAATTTGTTTCTCTAAATCTTTTAAGTCATGTGATTCGAAAAACTCAATTTTGTCTTCAATCATATCAAACTGAAAATTCATCGTCTCGCTTCACCTTCTTCATCCCATATTTACCAAACTTTATTTTAGCAGGAATTCTTGCCGAAATAAATTTATTATGATAACTTAAGAACAATTAATACTTTAAATCATACTATATCTATAAGAATTATAAGAAAAGATAAAATTGTTAAATAACAACAATTTTTTATTGTGAAAAAATAACTTAGATAGTAACAAAATTAAACATGAGGGTGAGATAAGATGGGTAGAGAGTTTTTAAACATCTTTGAAAAGTGGGCAGAAAACTATGATTCGACTGTTGAAGGACATGATCAAGAATATGAAGAAGTTTTTCGAAACTATGAAGGTATTTTACAAGCAGTTGCAAATCGTTCATCGGGAAGCGTAATTGAGTTCGGTGTAGGAACCGGAAACTTAACGAAAAAGCTACTGGAAAAGAGTCTAGCAGTGACAGGAATTGAGCCTTCAAGTCCAATGCGAAAGCTTGCGGCAGGAAAGCTAGGTGAATCGGTTACTTTATCTGATGGCGACTTCTTAGCGTTTCCTGCCCCAAAAGAGAAGGTTGATACAATTGTTAGTACCTATGCTTTTCATCACTTAACAGATAAAGAAAAAGAGCTTGCGATTAGAAACTATAGCAACCTTCTACAAACAGATGGTAAAATAGTGTTTGCTGACACGATGTTTGAAACAAACGAGTCGTTTCAAGAAACAATTGAATATGCTAAGCAACATAAATTCTTTAACTTAGCGGAAGACTTAGAAAGAGAGTATTATACAACGATTCCAGTCTTAAAAAATCTTTTTGAACAAAATGGATTTGAAGCAACTTTTGAACGCTTCAATCATTTCGTTTGGATTGTGGAGGCAACGAAACAATAACAGAAAGAGGTTCGTATAATGAAAGTAGCAATCATTGGTGCTATGGAGGAAGAAGTAACGATTCTCCGAGACAAGGTAGAAAACAGAGAAGAAACAGTCATTGCAGGCTGCGAATATTCAACTGGTACAATCAATGAAATTGATGTAGTACTGTTAAAGTCAGGTATTGGAAAAGTAAATGCTGCATTATCAACAGCAATCTTACTGGAAAGATTTCAGCCTGACTATGTGATTAATACAGGGTCTGCTGGCGGCTTTCATCCAGATCTAAATGTTGGAGATGCAATTATTTCATCGGAAGTACGTCATCATGATGTTGATGTAACAGCATTTGGCTATGAGTACGGTCAAGTTCCAAATTTACCTGCTGCATATCAAGCTGATAAAAAACTTGTTGAGATTGCAGAACAAAGTGCACAAGAAGTAACGGATATGAAAGTAGCCAAAGGTTTAATTGCAACGGGTGACTCATTTATGAATGATCCAGTTCGCGTTGAGTTTGTAAGAAGCAAATTCCCAGAACTAATGGCAGCTGAAATGGAAGCTGCTGCAGTAGCTCAGGTTTGTCACCAGTTTAAAGTTCCTTTCGTTATCATTCGTGCATTATCTGATATTGCGGGTAAAGAATCAGATGTATCGTTTGATCAGTTCCTTGAAAAGGCAGCCGTAAACTCTACAAACTTAGTATTAAACTTTTTATCAAAATTAAAATAATAAATCTGTCCAATAGTACCAATACTATTTTATAGTATTGGTACTATTGGGATTTAATTCACACTAAACAGATGAGTTAACTATAGATGGAACTTTTACTAAAGAGGTGTTGGCATCATGGAAGTCGTAAAAAGTATCCATGAGTTAATTGGAAAAACTCCCATCGTTGAAATTACAAAATTCGCGCTTCCTAAAGATGTACGATTGTTTGCGAAGCTTGAATACTTTAACCCGGGAGGAAGTATTAAAGATCGTCTTGGAAAAGAGCTGATTGAAAGAGCCCTAGCTACAGGAAAAGTTACTGATGGTGGGACAATAGTTGAACCAACTGCAGGAAATACGGGAATCGGGCTTGCTTTAGCAGCTATTCCATACAATTTAAACGTTGTTGTATGTATCCCTGAAAAGTTTAGCATTGAAAAACAAGAGCTTATGAAAGCCCTTGGTGCAAAGGTTGTTCACACGCCTACGAGTGAGGGAATGAAAGGAGCTATTCAAAAAGCGAAGGAGCTTATCGAAACTATTCCAAACGCATATTGCCCGCAGCAGTTTGCAAACGCTGATAATCCGTTAACGTATTACAAAACGCTAGGTCCAGAGGTATATGAACAGCTGGATGGTCATATCGATATATTTGTGGCAGGAGCAGGCACAGGTGGTACATTCATGGGAACTGCTCAATATTTAAAAGAACAAAATCCATTAATAAAAACAGTGATTGTTGAGCCTGAAGGTTCAATTTTGAATGGCGGTCAAGCAGGTCCTCACAAAACAGAAGGCATTGGGATGGAATTTGTACCGGATTATATCAATACAAGCTACTTTGATGACATTCACACCATTGAAGATGATTTAGCATTTAAAGCTGTCCAAGAGTTAGCGGCAAAGGAAGGGCTTTTAGTAGGGAGTTCATCAGGAGCTGCTTTTATGGCTGCATTAAAAGAAGCACAAAAAGCTAAGCCTGGTACAAATATCCTTACTATTTTTCCAGACAGCAGTGAACGATATTTAAGTAAAAAAATTTATGATGGAGGTATTTAGATAATGAAGCGTAAAACACAGCTTATTCATGGTGGAATTGCGGGAGATCAACATACTGGAGCAGTCTCAGTTCCCATTTATCAAGTGAGCACGTACAAGCAAGAAGAAGTTGGGAAACACAAAGGTTATGAATACTCACGTACAGGGAATCCAACAAGGCATGCTCTAGAAGAACTAATTAAAGACCTCGAAGGAGGAGAAGCGGGATTTGCTTTTGGGTCGGGGATGGCTGCAGTTACAGCGGTTATGATGTTGTTTAACAGCGGTGACCATGTTATTTTAACGGATGATGTATATGGCGGTACGTATCGCGTGATTACGAAAGTGTTAAATCGCATTGGCATTGAAGCGACATTTGTTGATACAAGTGATGTTACAAACATCGAAAAAGAAATCAAAGAAAATACAAAAGCACTGTACATTGAAACACCAACAAACCCGCTATTGAAAATCACCGATATTTCGGAAGCTGCACAAGTAGCGAAAAAACATGATTTAGTAACGATTGTCGATAACACATTTAGCACGCCATACTGGCAAAATCCAATTGAGCAAGGAGCGGATATTGTTCTCCATAGCGCAACGAAATATTTAGGAGGCCACAGTGATGTTGTGGCAGGATTGGCAGTTGTAAATTCGAAAGAACTTGCAGAAGAGCTTCATTTTATTCAAAATTCAACTGGAGGTATCTTAGGCCCACAAGATTCATGGTTACTCATGAGAGGAATGAAAACGTTAGGGATTCGTATGGAGGAGCATGAAGCAAATACAAAGAAAATTGTCGATTATTTAAGCAATCATCCAGCGGTACAAAAAATTTACTATCCAGGCCTTGAAAATCATCCGAACCACGCAGTTGCCAAACAGCAAGGAAGAGGATTTGGTGGTATGGTATCGTTTGATGTAGGTAGTGAGGAGCAGGCTAATAAGCTATTAACCACGGTAAAATACTTCACATTAGCTGAAAGTTTAGGAGCGGTGGAAAGCTTAATTTCTTTACCTGCTAAAATGACGCATGCTTCTATTCCAGCTGATCGTCGCAGAGAATTAGGAATAACGGATGGACTAGTACGTATATCAGTAGGTCTTGAAGATGTAGAAGATTTAATTGAAGATTTGTCAAATGGTTTAAAATAAAAGAGACTGAGACATAAGTAGTTCAGCCTCTACTATACCTGAACAATTGAGAGTTCATAACTTTTAATCGTTCAGGTTTTTTGATTGATTGTGAAAACAATGTTGGAAACATGGTGGAATGGAGCGTAGGACACTCCATTCCTGCGGGAAAGAGAGGGGAAACATGAGATCCCGCAGCGCAGCGAGGAAGCTCAGGTTCCTCCCCGCGGAAAGCGAGTGGCCGTAGCGCAATGGAACGAACGTGTTGAGACAAACTAAAGAGATGGGAACAGCTAGTGTTCGTCTTTTAGAAGCAATCATTTTGTTATGTCCCAAACTCTTTTGTTTACATAAATTGTCATCCTTGTGCTGGTGTTCTTTATGTTACGATAAAGATAGCGTTTCTAGTCACCACACGTACTAAGAAAAGTGCAAAGGCTTAAGGGAAGGGTGAAGCTTATGAATCAAAAAGAATTAAAATTAATTAAACAAAAAATAGAAGATTATCGACGATTTATTTATGTATTGTTAGCTACAGGTACATTTTTATATATTGGTGTATTAATTGGGCAAGGTGAAAAAACGTTTGTTCAATTAATGTTCATGTCCGGAGTAGATGTTGTTTTATTATTAGTAGCATTTTACTTTGCTTATCGAGCTAAAAAGTTAAAGAAGAAAATAAAAGATGAGCTATCATCATAACGGTGTATAAAGAAAAGTGGAAGAGAATTAATTGTTCTTTCCATTTTACTTTTTTTCTTTTTCAGCGCGATAAAACTCGTGAAACATTTTCATTAATGCGCGTTTTTCGATGCGGGAAACGTAGCTTCTAGATATATTGAGTTCCTTAGCTATTTCACGCTGTGTTTTTTCTTTCTGTAAATCAAGCCCGAATCGTCCAACAATTACCTCTTTCTCACGCTCATCAAGAATATCAATGTACTCTTTGATTTTTTCTAATTCCATATTTAGCTGAATCATATCAATAACATCATCTGATTCAGATTTTAAAATGTCAATAAGGCTAATTTCATTTCCTTCTTTGTCTTGGCCGATTGGATCGTGCAACGACACGTCCTTCTTTGTTTTCTTTAAAGCGCGTAGGTGCATTAAAATCTCATTCTCAATACATCTTGCCGCGTACGTTGCGAGCTTTGTACCTTTTCCTTGAGAATAGCTTTCAATCGCTTTGATTAAACCAATTGTTCCAATTGAGATAAGATCTTCAGCGTCTTCCCCCGTGTTTTCAAATTTTTTCACGATGTGTGCTACGAGTCGAAGGTTATGTTCAATTAATAAGTTTCTCGCTTCTTGGTCTCCTTGAGCCATTAAAGTTAAATAGCGTTTTTCTTCTGCAGCTGATAGCGGCTGGGGAAAAGCGTTATTTTTAACATACGACACAAGAAATATTAACTCTTTAAAAAAGTATCCGAGCGCTGTAATAATAGCTGACATTTTCACACCTCCAGTTAGTGTAAGCGATAAAGCCGTGACATTAAATTATATGTTAGGCGGGCTTACTATGTGCCTGTACGGTTAAAAATAACGGCAAGACAAGCGAGTTTCATAGAATTCTTTTTGAGAAGTACAGACACAATGGACACCTGCCCATACATAAGCTATCTTTTTGAATAAATTATGAGTAATACGTATGTGAGGAGTGACAACTATGTCATATGGATATGGCGGATATGGATGTTATCCAAGCTATCCATGTTATCCATCTTGTGGCGGTGGAGGATATGGATGGGGAATAGGGTTACTGGTTGTTTTATTTGTACTACTACTTGTTTTCGGCGGTTTTTACTGGTTTGGATGCTATTGGGATTAACAAAAACCTCATGCGAGCATGAGGTTTTTGTTATACTTTCTTTAGTTTAAATGTGCTCACCATTAGGAAAGATAAAATAATGGTTAAAAACATAAAAACGTAGGATGGTAAGTACGGTACAGATAAGTAGCTTAAGGTTAATAAACATCCCGCAGCTGTAATGGGCAATCCTGTAAAGTAACCGTTGTTCTCTGTAATATTAAAGCGTGCTAGTCTTAGAGCACCGCATGCGATATATACAATGGCGAATACAGCCCCTGAAGCTCCGTAGCTAAATAGAATGCTTTGATATAGTAGTAGAGCAGGGGCAATACCAAATGATATAATATCGCACATGGAATCTAGCTGCTTGCCAAGTTCTGATTCAATATTTAACTTCCGGGCAACCATCCCATCAAAGCGATCAGCTAGCGCTGCAAGAAAAATAAGCAGTAGGCTGAGCTTTAACTCATCACGTAGAATGAATAAAATGGCAAAGCTACCAAGGCTTAAATTTAGTAATGTTAAAGCATTTGCTGATTGGGATTTTATCTTTTTAATTGTATGATCAAGATAATCTAATAAAAACAAGTTCCTCACTCCTTTTAGAGGATGACCTCATACAGCATAATGATAGAAAAGGTCGTAATTTCATTTTAGACGTAAACGAGAGGCTAGTAAAGAACTATTCAACTTTGGTATCTTAAAATTACAGGAACGTATGTAAAGCTTGTTAACGCTATCTAAGCAAAAAATAGAACCTATTTAAGGAAGAGGGAAGCTTGTCAAGTAGGAACGGTACCAGACAAGCTTTACTGCTCTTAAATAGGCTCTTCTATTAGTTAAGATGGAATTTGAATTGTTATTTTTAATGACCGACGTTGGATTTCTTTTTCAATCAGCTGAATGAACTCCGGGCTTAATTGCAACTGTGTAGCTTTATAATATGATTCGATAAGCAGTTCATCTGATAATTTTCGCATGATAATGCCGCCACCTCCTATAAAAAAGATAGGTGCTTTAATTCTAAGAAGTATCTCGTGTCCCAATAGAATTCTTATTCATAATGTATCATGAATTGAAATATAGAACAATCGTTCTGTTATCCACAACTATAAGTGGATAAGCTGTGAGTATTTTGTTTATAATTACCAATAATGCATAATCTATTGAAAGGGATAATGTGAATAAAATTATCCACAGAATACCAGTTAGCATAATTTGTCGAAAAGTTTCTTGAGAAAATATCGAAGATTTTAAGGTTTTTTCATTTGTTTTTAATCATTTTATTCTTTTTTTGGTGAAATTAAGATATGATTATAGTTTGACTGCAGAAATTTCAACAAAAGCAACAGCTGATGAAAAAAGTAGTATTTAAATATAAATAACTGGTGGAAAAATGAATATCCCCCGTTATAATGATAGGCAGAAATCGTTCTTAGAACGTTATTAATATAGTTGAGGTGCATAATACGTGTTAAAACTTTTTTTACCAAACCAACATGTGAAAAGTGTATTGCAAATTAAGCCTGAGGAGTTAATCGAGCGAGGAGTAAAGGGGATTATCACAGATTTAGATAATACGCTAGTTGAGTGGGACAGACCTGACGCAACTCCTGAGCTTATCGAATGGTTTAAGTTAATGCAAGAACATGGTATTAAGATTACTATTGTATCGAATAATGTGGAAAAGAGAGTTAAGCTCTTTTCAAATCCTGTAGGGTTACCATTTGTTCATCAAGCAAGAAAGCCGATGAGAAAAGCATTTAGACGAGCACTGCGTGATATGGAGCTACAAAAGGATGAAGTAGTTGTCATCGGAGATCAGCTTTTAACAGACGTGCTAGGCGGAAACCGCTTAGGTGTATACACCATTTTAGTTGTGCCCGTTGCGCAAACGGATGGATTTATTACAAAATTCAATCGTAAAATGGAGCGACGTATTTTAGCTTGGATGAAAAGAAAAGGTATGATTAACTGGGAGGAATAAAAGTGAGTGAAGAAAAGCTACAGTGCATGGGTTGTGGGGTAGAAATTCAAACAGAGCGTCCAAATGATATTGGTTATGCCCCTAAGTCTGCACTTGAAAAAGAGTTTATTATTTGTCAAAGATGTTTTCGTTTAAAGCACTACAATGAAATTCAAGACGTATCGCTAACAGATGACGACTTCTTGAAAATCCTAAATGGAATTGGCCAAACGGATGGTTTAGTCGTAAAGGTCGTAGATATCTTTGATTTTAACGGTAGTTGGCTCCCTGGTCTACATCGCTTTGCAGGCGGAAATAACGTCATTCTTGTTGGAAATAAAGCGGATTTACTTCCTAAATCTGTGAAGAAAAATAAATTGATTCACTGGATGAAGAAATCTGCAAAAGATCTTGGGTTAAAGCCTGTAGATGTCTTTTTAATGAGTGCGCATAAAGGACAAGGCATTAAGGAAGTTGCTGAAGCTATTGAGCACTACCGATTTGGAAAAGATGTTTATGTTGTTGGCTGTACAAATGTTGGGAAATCAACGTTTATCAACGCAATTATTAAAGAATTCACAGGTGAAAAAGATGTGATTACAACATCTCAATATCCTGGCACAACGCTTGATATGATTGATGTACCGCTTGATAATGGCGCATCGTTATATGATACACCTGGTATTATCAATCATCATCAAATGGCACATTACGTAGATAAGCGCGATTTGAAGCTTATTTCTCCAAAGAAAGAGATTAAGCCTAAAATTTATCAGCTAAATGAAGGACAGACGCTGTTCTTTGGAGGATTGGCACGATTAGATTATGTAAGTGGCGGTCGTAAATCATTGACGTGCTATGTATCAAACGAGTTACTTATTCATCGTACAAAGCTCGAAAAAGCAGATGCGCTGTATGAAAATCAGTTGGGAGAGTTGCTTCAACCTCCAAGACCAGAGCAGCTAAGTGAGTTTCCTGAGCTTGTTGCCCACGAATTTACAATCAAGCATGACAAGACGGACATTGTGTTCTCTGGGCTTGGTTGGGTGACGGTAAACGAACCTGGTACAAAAGTAGTTGCATACGCACCAAAAGGTGTTGGGGTATTTGTACGTGAATCACTAATTTAAATATAAAGAAGAGGGGAAATAGGTTGAAGCAGTTATATGGACTAATAGGTTATCCAGTAGGGCATTCACTTTCACCGCTTATGCATAATGATGCGTTTGAAAATTTAGGAATAGACGCTCATTATGAGGCGATTCAAATTGAGCCAGACTCCTTTAAGGTTGAAGTTGAAAAGCTAAAAAAGCAGCAGATTAAAGGGTTTAACGTGACGATTCCGTATAAAGTTGATATCATGGACCTTTTAGATGAGGTGGACCCTTTAGCTAGAGCAATTGGTGCCGTTAATACAGTTGTGAATCAAAATGGACGCTATGTTGGATATAATACAGACGGTGATGGATATGTGGCATCTCTACTGCAGCATGTAGGGGGCACATTAAAAGATAAAGCTGTTGCAATTATTGGTGCGGGAGGAGCGGCTAAAGCAATTTTTTACACGCTAGCATCTCATAAAGATAGCCCTTCCTCTTTCTATATATGTAACCGAACGGTTGAAAAAGCACAGAGCCTAATTGATCAGTTGCCATTTCAAGCTAATGCGTCAGCCATCACATTAGACGAAGCAGAAAAAAAAGTAGACACATTTGATGTCATTATTAACACAACATCTGTGGGAATGCATCCTCATGTGGAGGATGCGCCAATCGACATTCAACATATTCGCCCAGAAACAATTGTTAGTGATATTATTTACAATCCGTTAGAAACTAAGTTATTAAAAGAAGCAAAACAAAAGCAAGCATATTGTCATAATGGCGTAGGTATGTTTGTATTACAAGGCGCGCTTGCTTTTGAAAAGTGGACAGGTATCGTTCCTGACCAAAAAAAGATGGAACAAATTGTGTTAAAGAAACTTACTGAAAAGTAAAAGCATCATGGAGGTTTTTATGTTAAAAGGAAAACAAAAGCGATTTTTACGCTCAAAAGCACATCATTTATCACCAATCTTCCAAGTAGGTAAAGGTGGAGTGAATGAAAATATGATTCAACAAATTTCAGATGCACTTGAAGCGAGAGAATTATTAAAAGTTAGCATTTTACAAAACTGTGAAGAAGATCGTAATACGGTAGCAGAGCAGTTGGCTAAAGGTGCTAGAGCTCAAGTTGTACAAGTAATTGGTAACACTATCATTCTTTATAAAGAGTCACGCGAAAATAAACAAATCGTATTACCTCGATAAGAAAAGGATACCCTATCATACGCGTATGATAGGGTATATGTACATGTTGAGAGAAGCTTAATATGATAAAAGGAGCTATGATTTTTTGAAACGTATTGGTATTTTTGGTGGAACGTTTAACCCTCCCCATATCGGACATTTAATTATGGCAAATGAAGTATTGTTTTCATTAAAGTTAGATGAAATTTGGTTTATGCCTTCGCATATTCCGCCTCATAAAACCTTGAAACAAGAAATAGATCCCAATCATCGCTTAAATATGCTTAGTTTAGCGACTGACGGTTATTCTAAATTCCGCGTTCAGTCGATTGAATTCGAACGTAACGATATATCATATACATTTGATACGATGTGCATCTTAAAAGAAACATACCCAGATAATCAGTTTTATTTTATCATCGGGGCAGACATGGTAGAATATTTACCAAAATGGTATAACATTGAGGAGCTGCAAAAGCTTGTGACATTCGTAGGGGTGAAGAGGCCTGGATATGAAATGAAATCTCCATATTCAATACTGGAAGTAGAAGCACCTCAAATGGATATCTCTTCATCATTTATACGAGAACGTATTAAAGTGCAAGGTCCTATTGACTTTTATGTGCCTTTATCAGTAAAACACTATATTGAGGAGAATCAGCTATATGAATCAGAGTGAAGCGTTAGCTGTTGTGAGAGAGCAGTTAACAGAACGAAGATATATTCATACGTTGGGAGTCATGGAAACAGCCGTAAAATTAGCCGAGCGATATGATGTGGATATAAAAAAAGCCGAATTAGCTGCAATCTTTCATGATTATGCAAAATTTCGACCAAAAGAAGAAATGAAAGCGATTATTATAAATGAAAGCATGTCTGTTCACCTTCTTGAGGCCAATACAGAGCTCTGGCATGCTCCAGTTGGTGCATTCTTAGTTGAAAAAGAAGTGGGGCTAACGGATGAGGACATATTAAATGCTATTCGCTATCACACATCAGGGAGACCAGGGATGTCGTCTTTAGAGAAAGTGATTTATGTAGCCGATTATATTGAGCCAGGTCGCAAGTTTCCTGGAGTTGAAGAAGTAAGAGAGCTTGCAGAGCAAGACTTAGATAAAGCGCTACTTCAAGCATTAAAAAATACGATTAGCTTTTTGATTAGCAAAAATCAAAGAGTTTTCCCAGATACGCTGTATACTTATAACGAATTAGTTCTAGGAGGAAACATAAATGAATGAACGCGATTTATTATCACTTGTGGTAAAAGCAGCAGACGATAAAAAAGCAGTGGATTTAGTTGCATTGAATATGCAAGGGATTTCACTCGTAGCAGATTACTTTGTCATTTGTCATGGTAATTCTGATAAGCAGGTTCAGGCTATTGCAAGGGAAGTGAAAGAGCAAGCGCATGAACATGAAATTACGGTAAAGCGTATGGAAGGGTACGATGAAGCACGTTGGGTACTTGTGGATTTAGGTGATGTTGTTGTTCATATTTTCCACAAAGACGATCGTGGCTACTATAATTTAGAGCGCTTGTGGGGAGACGCGCCTTCTGTTGACTTACAAGAAGAATTACAATCATGAGCAGCTATAAGCAATTCGCCTACGTATACGACCATCTCATGACGGACATTCCATATGACCAATGGATTCAGTTTGTATCCCGTAAAGTTAAGCCGGGTGAAGAGCTGTCTATTCTTGATGTAGGGTGCGGAACTGGTGAGATGTCAATTCGTTTAGCCAAACAAGGCTATGAGGTAACTGGGATTGACCTATCGGATGATATGTTGGTGATTGCGCAAGAGAAAGCGCAAAACGAAGGTATCGCGTTAAAGCTATATGAACAAGATATGTCAAAACTTGAGCTGATGCAGGAGTTTGATTGTATCGTTATCTTTTGTGATTCACTTAATTATCTACAAACTGATGAACAAGTTAAAGAAACGTTTATGCGTGTCTATGAACATTTAGCTCCAGGTGGCTTTTTGTTATTTGATGTCCATTCAACGCATAAACTTAAGAATATTTTTGGGGATAATTCATTTTCATATGTAGATGATGATGTATCGTATATTTGGAACTGTGAGTATAATGAGGCTAATCAAAGCGTTCAGCATGATATGACATTTTTTGTGTATGACGAAGAAATTGAAGCGTACGACCGATTTGATGAGGTTCATATTCAGCGAACGTTATCAGAGTCTACTTATAAAGAGTGGTTAACAGAAGCTGGGTTTTCAGCTGTTGAAGTGAGCGCTGATTTTAAAGACGAGTTTCCTCATCAAAGTAGTGAAAGAATATTCTTCTCTGCAAAAAAATGAGTTTGGGACATAACAAAATGATTGCTTCTAAAAGACGAACACTCGCTGTTCCCATCTCTTTGATTTGTCTCAACACGTTCGTTCCATTGCGCTACGGCCACTCGCTTTCCGCGGGGAGGAACCTGAGCTTCCTCGCTGCGCTGCGGGATCTCCGTTTTCCCTCTCTTTCCCGCAGGAGTCGAGTGTCCTACGCT
>NZ_KQ758705.1:0-15199 GCF_001457055.1 Priestia veravalensis
CCTGTTTCATCCCTTCAGCTCCTTCATAATGGTTTGGATAATGCGCTCATCTACGCCATTGAAGAAGGAAATTTCAGCCACAGCGGTTTTAATTACACAACTTGGCTCAGCAGTGTATTGGAGAGAATGATTCGAAGAAATTTCAACTGGAATAGGATCGAGTTTGACGGGAACAATGGTTAATTTGTTTGTAGACATAATGGCACCTCCTTTGATTGATACATTTATCGTACCGGAGGTGCCTGATGTTTTATATGCGTTGTTTGATTACGGGCTTACGTATTAATGTTTATAGTTTTTATTTTAGGGAAAATGTTTTATTTGGATGTTACATACTATTTATAAAGAATTTTACGAAACGGGATGGGAACAGCTTGTGAGATTTGTTAAAATACGTATATGGATATTTTAGAATTTTTTTCTTTATTTACCGTATTTAAGAATTTTCAAGTGGAATTTCAGTTTGTAAATAATGATTGATTTTCTACTCAGTGACAGATGAAGAAAACTTTCGCTGACCATTAATTAATATATTTAAACTATCATCGGTAAAATTCACTCCTTACATATAGAAAGCAGAATCTCACCGGAACTTGGAGATTACAATATGAAGAACAAAACGCTTTCTACCATCTCATTATCTGAAATACACAACCCAAAAGCCATACATGTCGTAGGGATTGGGGCTTCGGCTGGTGGCCTAGAAGCAATTGAACAGTTCTTTGCGAATATGCCTTCTTCAAACGGCATGGCTTTCATTGTTATTCAACACTTATCGTCAAGATATAAAAGTTTTATGCCCGAGCTTTTAGCAAAAAAACCAATATGAATATTGTTCAAATCGAAAACGGTATGACATTACAAGAAAATACCGTTTACTTAGCTGCTCCTCACTACTTTGTCACCCTGAAAGGCTCTGTATTAGAGACTCCATGTGAGACGTTGGAAGATTACCGAGATTATTTAAATGATCATCCTGTTGAAATTGTTGATCTTCAGCGTGATTTATTAATTGTCTTAACACAATTCTTGCGAGATAAAGAAGCTTTTTCATTAATTGAAGAACAAATCAATCAGTACTTTGAACCAACAAAGTACAATTCTTACCAAGTGAAAAAAAACATTCGTAAAATGAAGAGCTCGCAATTACTTCATTTGCTGTTGCCCATAGCCCAACAAGTATCTTTATTACGGACCATAAAGGTCAAATTAAATACATGAATCAAAAATTCACAGAATATAAAGTTGATTTTAAAGAAATGTTTGGTATGCACGTATACGATTTTTATACAAAGCAGCTGGGTTTAAATCGAAGTACTCAGCTTTTTCAGCCTCAATTACATCAGGATAAATAATCGTTAGTAAATCTAATACTGTCTTTACATTTGTTTTCATTTCCCGTAGCTGACGCTTAGATGATAGTGAATAGAGCTGCAAGATGGTATCTTGATCTTCTTCAATAACCGTCAATGTTTGCTTTGCATGTTCTGGTTCTTGAGTAGTCATACTTCTAAATTGATTTAGCGTTGACTGCATATTCGTCATATATTCATGGACGGGATAGCAAATAAATACGTCCTGATTGTTATACGCTTCTGGTTTATAATAAACGTCAAATAAAGCAACTGGATTATCAAACGTAATCATATTAATCTCCACACGCTTTTCTTCTCGTTCTCGAACGAGAGTTTTTAGCTTTTCATGACTGTCTTTATCAATTATGTCGGCTATATCGCTAGCTGGTAAAAACATTTTGGTCACGCTTGGTGTAAAATCAATGATTTGTCCACTTTTATCCACAATAAATAACGGAACGGGAATAGCTTCAAGCGATAATGACGTCATATTCCCCCCCGATACAAGAGACTGCTTCAGTGCGTTTTCAAACAGCCACTGCTCAAATTGTTCAATCTCGTTAATAAATACGGTTTGTGTTGAACCGTATCCAGTTAAATCATAATGTTGCAATAACCTCCCCCCCTACTAACGCAGTAGGTGAATAGGTTAAACTTTCTATTTCGTTAATATATTGCTTTAAGCTTGGTAACAAATGCACCTGTGAAATAGATATTCCGACAACTTCTGGCCTCCGCTTTTCAATACTGTTAATAGCGTATGATAAAGGAAGGTTAGCTCCTAAATTTCCCACTTCCCATTTATACTTTTCAAGCAAAGATGCCAACATTTTCAGGCCAATATAGTGTCCTTCTCCTTCGACACAAAAAAGCAAAGCACGCTTGCTTGGCAGCTTTTCTTTATTCACGGTAAACTGTAGTCGAGCAATTATATAATCACATGTTGCCGTAGCCAAATGTTCATCAGCAACTGAAATTTTATTCTCTTGCCACCATTGCCCAATCTGATACATGGTACTGATTAGACGATAAGTATCCACTAAGGACGAACCATTTTCTATATATGAACCCACAATCAACCAACTTTTTTTGTATCTTCCCTTCAACAAGTGATTTTGCTAATACTACGGGGGCGTGGTTGTCCAAAATGAACACATCCTTTCTCTTCTAGATAGAGAGCAAATCTTTTGGTAAAGCCTCTTTTTCACATGACGGACAGTAAGCGTAGACACCTTCTCGAAACGCAACTTCAACCTTTTTCTTACAGGCTTTACATTCAGCATTTACATGTCTTAAATAATCTTGGAAAATTTTTCTCGTTATACCCCCCGTATTCCCGCAGTGATGACAAACAAACCGAATTTTTCCTTTTACTGTCACTTCAGCGTCTCGAACGCTATAACATTCCGAACATCGATCCCATATATTTAAGTAGTCTGCCAATGAATATCCTGCCTTATTTACCTGTAGCCATTCCTGCTTTAAATGACTGGAAACGGGCGTCATATCAACATAACTTAAAAACATTTGGACAAAGTCTGAGTGCTCAATGCGAACGGTTAAAGAAATAGAATTCCCCTCATTAATTTCGTTACTACACCACAAACTTTTCTCATCCATCGCGAAGATAAAAAAAGGAAAGTGAGAAGGTATAATTTCAACTCCTTCTTTGACCTTAAGCCTTCTTGGTTCTTTTGTCAAAATTGTAACCGTTCCCCGAAACTCATTAATCGCTTCCCAAAGCCTATTCGGCCATTCTTTTGTAGTAGGCAACACGATAAATAATTTATTTTTCGCACGTTTAATATCCATTACTATCTTGTGGACATCGATTCCTTTATGCCAAATTAACTGCTTATCTTGAATCATTTCTTTTAAATATTCATTCGGTTGATAGATAGCATTTCGCTCCTTCATATATTGAAGTAGCTTAAAAAGCAATCTCTCGTTAGGCAAACGTTTAGTTAAGTAAGGCAGGTCACCTATCATAATAAATTTTCCTTTTGCTCTTGTAATTGCTACGTTTATGAGACGGTCCGCTAATTCATTTATAAGAAGTATACCTGGCTTTGAAAAAGGATGACTATCAACTGTATCAAAAATCATAAGATCTTTTTCAGAACCTTGAAACTTATGAACTGTTGCAGCAAGAATATGCTCCTCAGGAATCACTCCTTTTACTAGATCTCTTACAAGCTGCGCTTGTGCTCGGTATGGGGTAACATAGCCTAATGATGTAATTCCACTTTTAAATGCGCGAATAAGCAAGCTACTTGAAATAAAAGCAGATACTAAATTATACCGAGATCCCCCATTTTTTTCTTTTTGAGCAAATGTCTTAATACCGCTTGTATTCATCAGCACAAGGGCTTTGTCTACAAACGGTTTTAGTTGAGCAATCGCTTCTCTTTGTACTACAGATGCATGGTCGCTTACTTTACCACCATATACATGAGCGTTTGTAAACGCTGAAATATTTGGGTGCATACGACGCTGTTGCTTTAATATCACTAAATGTGGATGCCAGTTTCCTTCATGGATTTGTGCAGCAATTCCTGATTGCTCAAATACATCACGCCCTAACGCTTCTTGCACATACGCATGCTTTGATTGAGAAACGGCTGGAAGCTGCTTAAAATCTCCACAAACAACAATGTGTTTACCTAACGAAGCAGCTAAAGCCACTTGTGGCGTATAAGCCATGCTCACTTCATCTACAATTACTACATCATATTCTTTTTCATAAACGGATGCATCCGTTGCCACTTTAGTTAATGTTGTGCCAATAATGACTGCTTTTTGCACTAGCTCTTTTTCAAACTCAGCCATCTCTTGTTTCACGCTATTGAGCTTCTTTTTAACTTGTTGAATCTCACGCTCTTTAGAAGGATATCTCGTTAAACGTACATATTGTTCTTGTAAATCCTTCTCTTTTCTCGCAAGATTTGGATGCTCGTGTTCAACTAATAGAGTCGTAGAAAGTTTTGTTTGAAGCTCCTTATTTGCCATAGTCCCGTAGCGTACAACCTCTCCTTTTTTCCACTTGTGCTTAGCCTCAATACGTGCTAACGCCTCGTTCATTAATACGTCAACAGCTGCATTGCTATGCGACACTACCAATACGCGCTTTTTCTTCCGGTACATGCTATTAATAATGCGTGATAGCGTGTATGTTTTTCCTGTTCCCGGAGGTCCCCATAAATACGTTGTTTGATTATGATGAGCTCTCAGTAAGATTTCATGAAGATCGTTTTTCATTTTGTATTCTTCATGATTCACCTTCGCCGTACCCGTCATTAAGCGTTTAACTCTAGCACGCTTTTTCTTATAGTCTTTCAGTTCTTCTAACCGGTCAATCAATGCTTGTAAAAGTTCCCATGGTTCGTTAAATAAGTATAAAATAGGAACATCAGAACCTAAATAAACCCCTACCTTTACATATACCTCGTGTTTTTCATGAGCTAAAATCTCGCCATCAAGCTCTGCATCCTGAACCTTTACGCGCATGCTAGTTCCATCGATTACGTTAAAAAAGCGTACCATCTGAAAACGGTACACAAAAGCTTCTCCATATCGTCCTACGTATTCCCCGTTAACTAGCTGCTCTTTTTTTCCGCCTTCTTTCTTCAAGTGGCTAATTTCAATTGATAAAGCCCGAACCCACTCTTTTAAATACTGTGAAACTGTTTTTTTCAATTGAGTTAAGCACTGTCACAACCTTTTTTCTAACAGTGCCTTTCACCTCCAACTCATTTATTCCGTTCTCTACAACTTTTCTATTCTAGCATGTTCCAACACTTTATGCAGGCATAAAATCCGACACAACTTTCATAGTTTTTTCTACCATTAAGTATGAATAGGACTATTTGTCTACAAATAACGACAAAAATCACACAAGTATTCTTCTTTATTTTTCTTTTTGTAACAAACTATCTATACTATTGAAACATTCCTGTTACATAAGGTTGATAGAATGGTAATAAATTCATAGTCACAAAGGAGAAAAAAGAATGAAAAAGCATATTTTTTCACTTGGTGCAACGGCACTTGTTTCAATGGGAATTGCAGGCATGGCATCAGCAGACGCGGAAACTTATAAAGTTCAATCGGGCGACACGCTTTATAGCATTTCAAAAAAATATAATGTATCGGTGAAAGACTTACAAGCATGGAATAACTTATCATCCACTATTATTTATACAAATCAAACCTTACATATTAGTAGTTCAGCTGATACGCATACAGCATCACCAACATCTTCTACATCCCAAAATACATATAAAGTTCAATCAGGTGATACGCTTTATCGCATTGCAAAATCTCATGGTTTATCAGTTGAGCAACTAAAACAGTATAATAACTTATCATCCAATATTATTTACGTTAACCAAGTGCTAACTGTAAATGGGGCCAGCGCTGTAACAGCACCACCCGATGAAAAAATAGAGCAACCCCAACAACAGGCTCCTACTAGTACATATAAAGTGAAGCCAGGAGATACGTTGTGGAGCATTGCCCAAAGGCATGGTATTTCAGTTTCAACATTACAGCAGCTAAACGGCTTATCAGCAAACACAATTTACATTAATCAAACGCTTAAAGTAAATGGATCTGTTGCTCCAGCACCAGCTGCCCCTGAGGTATCGAATCCTGTATCTTCTAAGCCACAAACACCAAACCCTTCTGAAAATCAAGAAGTAAAAAAAGAATTTCAGGTTGTTGCTACGGCTTACACAGCTTTTTGTACTGGCTGTAGTGGTATTACAAAGATAGGAATTGACCTACGTGCAAATCCAAATCAAAAAGTAATTGCTGTTGATCCATCTATTATTCCTCTTGGGTCACGCGTATACGTAGATGGATACGGAGAAGCAATTGCAGGTGATACGGGTGGTGCTATTAAAGGGAATCGTATTGACGTTTTTATTCCATCTCAAAGCGACGCGATGAAGTGGGGCCGTAAAACAGTTACAGTTAAAGTATTAAACTAAAAGAAGCCTACGGGGCTTCTTTTTTATTTTAGTGTTTAACCCTCACCTTAAAGGGAATAAGAATGCTAAGACAACAACGTAGACGTTTCAACTATTTAGATTGCTATACTGGAGGTTATCACTATGAATATTGGCACCTTATATTTTCCAACGAGCGTATTATTATTAGTTGTTTTATTATTAGGAGGCCTTTACTTTTATTTTAAAAGACGCCGCAAACATAATAAAAAGTAAAAAGAAGCTATTGTAGCTTCTTTTTTAAACGCTCTTTGTTTAACGATTATAAAATTGAAAATCCTTCTTGATTTTAGGTAACTCTCTTACTTCTTGAGACATTTCATTTCCACACATTGGGCAATTATAATCTGACGTCACAAAATCTTCTCTCATCCATCCGTTACACGAGTCAGACTGGCACGCATAAACATTTGTATCCATCATCTGAGTAACCTGTTCTTCCATACCTTTTTTCGCAAAATACATGAGCACAGCTCCCTTTTTTTCTTAGTATATGGAAAAAGCGCTTTTTTATTTAAGGTATTTTGACAAACTATGTCAAAATTTACATTTGTTTGTTTTGAATCTCTTTGATAAATTGTATATAATTACATAGTGAACAATTATATTGAAGGAGTTTAAAATGACCGATTTATTTTCAAGATTAAAGTTAGAAAATCAGCTTTGTTTTTCTATTTATGCTACGTCACGTGAAATTACAAAAGTGTATAAGCCTCTTTTAGATAAAATTGGCGTTACGTACCCACAGTACTTAGCTCTTCTTGTCCTATGGGAGCATGGAAGAGTCAGCGTAAAGAAAATGGGAGAACTCTTATACCTAGATTCCGGTACGCTAACTCCGATGCTGAAACGTATGCAAGAGCAAGGGCTTGTAATCCGTGAACGCTCGCAGGAAGATGAACGCGTTGTGTTAGTAAGCTTAACAGAAAAAGGCGCTTCACTTCGAGATAAAGCTTGTCAAATTCCAGATGAAGTATTTAATATGACAGATTACTCTCCTGAAGAGCTAGCAAATTTAAAACAAATGCTTCACCAGCTGTTAAACGCTATCCATAGTCACAATGGAAAAAGCCAGTAAAAAAGCAGTGCACTTTTGTGCACTGCTTTTTTATTCAGCCGTCGTATTTAACGTTACGTCAATGTTCCCTCTAGTTGCTTTTGAATATGGACAAAATTCATGTGCTGCCTTCACTAGCTTTTCAGCCTCTTCTTGCGATACCCCTTTTAAATGAGCGTTTAACGTTACTGCTAACTTAAACCCATCATCAGCTGGGTCTTTCATTAAGCTAACTTCAGCCGTAATTGATGATTCGATGGAATATTTTTGCTTTTTAGCAATTAGATTTAAAGCCCCGTCAAAGCAAGAAGCATATCCTGCTGCAAAAAGCTGCTCCGGATTCGTTCCTTCTTTTGTATTGTTTGGTGAAGGCATTACTAAATCTAGATTAATTAGGCCATCATCTGATTTGACGTGCCCTTCACGCCCACCTACTGCTGTTGCTTTTGAAGTAAATAAAACTGACATCAAAATCACCTCATATACGTAATTGTAAAGTCCTTGCTCATGCAAAAAAGCTCTTGCACGCTCTATGGATATATTACCCTTTTAGAGTGGATTGAAACATGTCGTTCTATACTCTCTTCTATTATTTTTTTAACCCCTTTCGTATAATTTCATCACCATATTTACTTTGAAGCTGCTGAACTGCTTTATAGAGCGGTTCATCTTTTACGTGCCGTTCATATGTAAATAAACTAAGCTGCTCTTGATTTCGATCGTTCATTCGTTCTACTTGTAGAGCTGCTACCCCTAACAAGCGAACTGGTTCACCGTTCCAATGCTTTTGAAGCAACTTGTTTACCCAATGAAGCAACACTTTTGACTGATTGGTCCACTGATCAATGGTTTGGGTTCTTGTAATTGTTTTGAAATTACTATAGCGAATGGTTAACTGAATCGTTTTGCTGACTACTTTTTTGGCATGCATTCGCTTACTAACAGACTCAGCGAGATCATTTAAAATCGGTACCATCTCCCGATCATCCGTCATATTTTTCGCTAATGTTTTTGAATGTCCAATCGACTTAAATTCCGACCTGCGATTTGGATTTACAGGTCGATCGTCAATCCCATTAGCTCTTTGCTTCATTTCTACTCCTCTTACTCCAACTGTGGCCTTTAGCTTATGATCATCTGCGTGCGCTAGCTCTTCAATCGTATGGATATGAACGGCATTCAACTTCTCAGCGGTTTTATTACCTATACCATGCATATAAACCACTGGGTGTGGCCAAAGTTTCTGATGAATATCGCGCTTTCTTAAAATTGTAATTCCAAGCGGTTTTTTCATGTTGCTTGCCGTTTTAGCTAAAAACTTATTTGGTGCAATGCCGATTGAGACCGGTATTTGTAACTCATTCAAAAGATCGTTCTGTATTCGCTGTGCAATCTCGAGTGGCGTACCTTGATGAAAGCAATCCGTTATATCTAGATATCCTTCGTCAATAGAAGCAGGCTCAAGAATAGAAGAGATCGTTGATAAATAAGAAAACATTTGCGCTGATACTTTGCGATAAAGAGTAAAATCTGGTTTTAACACAATTAGCTGAGGAAAAATTTTTTTAGCTTCCCATAATGGCATCGGTGCATATATTCCTTTATTGCGAGCCGCATAGTTGCACGTTACCACAATCCCTCTACGCTCTTTTGGGTTACCCGCAATGGCCATAGGTTTTCCTTTCAGTGCCGGATTACGCGCTTCTTCCACCGATGCATAAAAAGCATTAACATCAATATGCAATATGACTCTTCCCTTTTTTGGATACATGCCTTTCAACACACTCACCTTCTTTCTATCCGAACCAACAGAATATATGTTCTTATTTTAAACCAAAAAACAATTAATGTGAATAATTCTATAGCGGTTTGTAATATGATGGACAAAGAGTAAAAAACGGGCGGATTGTTTGATGAACATCCCTTTGAAGCATTCGTATACTATAATAACTTTGACAAAAATGGGGGAAACGCCGTGGTGGATCAGATTATCACAGTAATTCAACAGTTTGGATATGGATATTTCTTTTTATTAATCATCATTGGTGCTAATTTCACACCTATTCCAGATCCTCTCTTTATTATGCTTGCAGGTAACCATGCCACTCTTTCTACTTTTCACCCTCTTATTGCTTTTCTCTTGACTTACAGTGCCATGATGCTTAGCTTATATGTTAAATTCTTATTTGCTAGATGGTTTCGCAAGCAAACAATAAAAGCTCTCTCTCAATCACGCTTTCAAAAAAAGCGATATGAAATTGAAAACCTCATTACCTCATACGGTTCCTTCGGCATTATGCTCAGCTTCTTCTTGCCGGGAATGCGACACGTTATGCCATTATTTTTAGGAACAACGAAAATGCCTCACCTTAATTATATAACAACAACATTTTCATTTGGATTGGTTTGGACGTTTGCGTTTTTTTTATGGGGGTTTAAAGTTGATGATGCCGCTTCATTTGAAACCATTTCTCAATTCACTATTTTGTTTATTGCCATCAGTGTTGGAAGCTTAGCCTATAAAAAGCGAAAAATGCGTAGTAAAGAATGAAAAAAGCCAATCCTCTAAGTAGAAGATTGGCTTCTTTCACATAAGCTGATATGCATAATGCTTCATGAATAGCTTTCGTGCTCGATAAAGTGCAGACTTAATAGTCGTGACTTTCATGTTAAATTGTTCAGAAAGCTCTTCATATTTTAAACCATACTCATATTTTAAGATCAATAGGTTTTTATATTGAGGCTTTAATTTATTTAAAGCTTTTACATATTGCTCAAATTGCTCTTTGGATAATACAAAATCCATCGGTGCATTTTTTAGCTCTGTTGGTCCCTGTGTTAGCACATAGCGAGTATGAACGGAATTTTTTCTGATTAAATCACAGCGCTTATTTAAAGCAACTCGAAACAACCAAGCTCTTTCTTTCCCCTGTTCAACTTTATATTGATTTTCTAAGTATTTCATCGCTACATCTTGCGTGATATCTTCAGCATCTTGCTTGCTGACACCTCGCTTTTGCAAATAAGCTAGCACCTGTCGCAAATATGGTTCAATATTGCTAGCACTCATATTTCTTCTCCCTTTATTTTAGTAATTTTTCTTTAATAAAGTCTGGAACTGTCTCCTCAGTAAATTCCTGGATTTCAGGAGTACTAGGATCTTCTTTATAATAGATACCGACTAAATAAGCTCCGTTGCTTGCCCAAGATACGGTTTCTAAAATTTCTTCTTTTTGATCGTTATTCTTCACTTCAATCGTTTTCTCAGATTCTACTAATGAAGGAAATTCTTCGTCTGCATAAAAGTCTATTTCATGCTGATGTGGATTTTTTAGCACAACTATTTTTTCAATATCTTCTGGTAATACACGCACTTTGTTATATAGGCCTTTTTTCTTTAGCCAATCGCTCACTTCATCATACGATTTTTCCCAGGTTACGTGTTGCTTATTTTTGCCTTGGCCCGTATTGAAATCAATATAAGCCCATGGTCCGCGCTCGCTGTACATTTCTTCAAATGTTTCGTTTTTCATCGACGTTTTTAGTATTTCAGCAAGCGCTTTAATATCTTCTGGGTTGCGAATGCTAGCTTGCTTACTAATTTGTCCATCCGAGGTAATTTGTACATTTGTAACATCACTCATATCTCCACTTCGTAAAAATGGATTAAAGTTTTCTTTAAACTCTTTTGTTTCAGCGATTTTCTTATACAGTGGATGATACGCTTTAAAGTTCAACTCATACTCACGCACAAGCGTCTTGCCGTTTTTAAGCTTATAGGCAATTGCTACTGTGCGCCCTTCATCTCCTTGAATATCCTTACTTGTCATTGAGACTGGATTCTTTGCTAATTGTTCATGTAGCCGATGAATTGCTTCAACTGCTTCTTGACTCGTATAGTAATAGGGAGGAACATACTCGTTTCCATATTCTGTGTACTGTTCACTGGTTGGATCTTCAGTAATTAAATAGGTTCCTTCTTCGAAATAAACACTTTCTACTTCATTTAGTGCAGGAACCTTTGATTCATAGCCAAACGCATCAATATGAACAAATGCACCAATAGCAAAGAAAATAGCTAATGAAATCACATATCCTTTCCAATACTTAGCGATTCGCCACGTTTTGTGTAAAATGACCTGAGCAACAATATACCCAATAAGAGCACCTAACACATAGCCAAAGACCATCCATCCAAATGTTCCTTGCATGGACCCAAAATAAACACCGCCAACAAGTAGCGCACATGTAGTCACACCGTAAACAAAAATTGGTTTCACCCATTTAAATGAAATGGACTGAGTGGCCGCTTCGATATGACGCTTTTTATACGCGATGTATCCAATCGCATAAAAGATAATGATAAGTATGACGTAAATCCATGGACTAATTGTTAAATTCTTTTTCGTCATTAGCTCCGTCGCATGTAAAAACGGTATTAATTTTTCAGCACTTTTATTTAAATAATAATCAATTGGGAATCCATACCAATAGAATTTTAAATTTGATAAAAGAAGCATAACGAAGCCACCAGGTAAAAGAAACAGAACGTATAGGAAAATAGCTTGTAAGATTGAGATACCTGTGAACATTCCAAATGCTACTGTTCCAAAGAACACAACAAGGTTAAAAATAATTGTGTAACCTGCCCATACCATAATGTCTTTTGCTGTATAGAGATCTGTAACGTTTAACATCCCTTTTACAAGGCCGATTATACCTGCTGTAATTACCACCGGCACGACAAGAATTGCGATACCCACAATGATGTTTTGGTGATATAAAGCTTCTCTTCGAACTGGCAAACTATGAAAATAGTCTGCTGCTGCTTTGGTTTGAATATAACGGAATAAAAAAACCGCGAGTAACACCGGTACTGTAAACATAAAGACAAGCTGTAAGCCATCGAATAGCTCAAATAATGTCTTAATCTTTTCTGGCTTAAATTCTGGATTGCCCGTATACTTCATTAGAAGCTGGAGAGGAAGAGCAAACAAAAGAAGGAATGAGTAAACTAATCCGATCCAACCTACGCTTCTAAATGACTGTGTGAACAGCCCTCGATTAAACGATGATATTTTCGATGGCATAACCAACATCCCCCATTTCGTAAATAAAGATTTCTTCGAGCGTAAGCGGTAAAATATCAAATACAAGCGGCTTGTATGATTGAATGCGAGACGCTAGCTTATTTTCTTTACCACGTACAATACAAAGAAGTACGCTTCCTCGCTTCTCTTCGTATAAGATTTCCAAGTCTTCATGAAACGCAAGCGGTACGTCGCCTTTAAAAGCTACTTGAATCTTGTGAATATCTGATTTCAAATCGTCAAGGTCTTTTTCAATTAACAGCTGTCCTTGATGCAAAATGCCCACATGATCACATAAATCCTCCACTTCACGAAGGTTATGAGAGGAAATTAAAATGGTCATCTCGCGTTCCGCTACGTCTTGCACTAGTAAATTCTTGATTTTTTGACGCATAACAGCATCCAGCCCATCTAGAGGCTCATCTAATATTAAAATATCCGGCATCGTGGATAAAGCGAGCCAAAATGCTACTTGTCGCTGCATCCCTTTCGACATACGGTGTACCTTTTTCTTCAAGTCAATTGGAAATGCCTGCTTTAACTGCTGAAAACGTTCTTCGTTCCACGTTGGGTACATATTCTTGTAAAATTGCGCAAGCTGCTTAATCGTGGATTGTGCAAAAAAGTACGGAATGTCTGGAAGAAAAATGATGCTTTGCTTAAGAGCCACATTTTCAAATACTTCTTCATTGTCAATATGTATGCTCCCTGAATTTTGACGATAAATGCCCGCAATTGTTTTTAATAATGTTGTTTTACCTGCACCGTTGGACCCAAGCAAACCATAAATAGATCCTTTTTTAACAGTTAGAGAAACATTGTTTAATACTTTTATATCTTCAAAGGATTTTTTTACTTCGGTTAATTCAATCATCACTTTCTCCCCCTTTGACGGTTTGTTCAGCTTGTGAAATAAGTGATAAGATTTCTTCTTTTCCCATTCCTAAATACATCGCTTCAGCAATAAGCTTTACTAAATCCTCTTTCATTTTTTTCACCTTTTCATTGTTTAATAGTTCCGATTGCGCCGTCACAAAACTTCCTTTTCCAGGAATTGAATAAATATAATTTTGATGTTCTAGCTCTCGATATGCTTTTTGAATTGTATTAGGGTTAATTGTTAGTTCTTTCGCTAGCAAGCGTACAGACGGCAGTTTCTCGTCTGCTTTAAAAACTTCATGGATAATTAGCTCTTTTAACTTATCAACTAATTGTTCATAAATAGGCTTACGACTACGAATATCTAAATCAAACATACTTTCCCTCCTCTCCATCACATTTATCATTTATCATTCATCATTCATCATTCATCATGATCGTATGTTCAAATGTACTAACTGTACTACATGTGTTACTACAGTTAGTATTATACAACGTTATCTGGAAAAAACAAGTACTTTTGTGACTTTTATTACAAAAAGGTAACAAACAGATTATCTAAAGTAATTCAATTCGATAACTTATAAATCTGATAAGGAAAATAGGTATTAAGCTATCTATTAACAAAAACTTACTATATAATGAACTCATAAGATGTTTTATGTAAGGAGCGATTTACCATGTATTACGACGCATTGCGAACCTTTGTGACGGTTGTAGAAGAAAAAAGCTTTACAAAAGCTGCTGAAAAATTGTTAATTTCGCAACCAAGCGTAAGCGTACATATAAAAAATTTAGAAAAAGAGTTTCAAACCTCATTGTTTTTACGTTCGCCTAAATTATTAAAAATTACGCCAAGCGGCGAGATCCTTTATACTCGTGCGAAGCAAATGATTCAAATATACGAGCACACGAAGCGAGATATTTATGAACATCACCACTTAGTTAAAGGCACTTTAACAATTGGAGCTAGCTTCACAATTGGTGAATACGTTCTTCCTTCGTTTCTCGCTAAGCTTCAAGCACAGTATCCCGATATCAACGTAAACGTAACGATTGGCAACACAAAGGAAATTGCGCAGCTGGTTCGACACTTTAAGTTAGATGTAGGATTAATTGAAGGACAAACCGATGACCATGAGCTCCATATTGAACCGTTTATGGAAGATGAGCTCGTGGTTGTAGCGGGTACGGCTCATCCATTAGCAGCACAGCAGCACGTTGCAATAAGCGAGCTTCAAAACGAAGGTTGGGTTGCGCGCGAAACAGGGTCTGGTACAAGAGCCTATCTTGATCTGATGATGAGTTCAAATGGACTAAAAATGAAGAGCATGTTAACCATCAGCAGCAATCAAGGAGTTAAGGAAGCAGTTATGCAGAACTTAGGATTATCGGTCCTTTCAAAATCCGCTATAAAACAAGATGTGGCACAAGGGAATTTAGCTATCTTAAACCTTGACACTGAACCATTTAAACGGAAATTTTCGTATATTTATCCGACCACGAATGGACAAAATAAAATCGTTGAACTGTTTTTACATCTGTTAACGTCTAACTAACAAAAAGAGTTTGGGACATAACAAAATGATTGCTTCTAAAAGACGAACACTAGCTGTTCTCATCTCTTTGGTTTGTCTCAACACATTCGTTCCATTGCGCTACGGCCACTCGCTTTCCGCGGGGAGGAACCTGAGCTTCCTCGCTGCGCTGCGGGATCTCACGTTTTCCTCTATTTCCCGCAGGAGTCGAGTGTCCTACGCTCCATTCCACCCTGTTTCCAACATTGTTTTCACAATCAACAAAAAAAAC
>NZ_KQ758706.1:0-14365 GCF_001457055.1 Priestia veravalensis
ACATAAGTAATTCAGCCAATGATAAACCTGAACGATTGAGAGTTTCTCACTTTTAATCGTTCAGGTTTTTTGGTTGATTGTGAAAACAATGTTGGAAACAGGGTGGAATGGAGCGTAGGACACTCGACTCCTGCGGGAAAGAGAGGGAAAACTGAGATCCCGCAGCGCAGCGAGGAAGCTCAGGTTCCTCCCCGCGGAAAGCGAGTGGCCGTAGCGCAATGGAACGAACGTGTTCAGACAAACCAAAAAGATTGGAACAGCTAGTGTTCGTCTCTTAGAAGCAATCATTTTGTTATGTCCCAAACTCTATACTGGCTTAAAGATACTCTCAATAGCTTCCGCTACACCATGTTCATCATTCGTTTTTGTTACGACATGAGCATGACGCTTTATTTCATCCGGTGCATTGCCCATTGCAACGGCTCTTCCTGCTTTATGAAACATCGAAAGGTCATTATAATTATCACCAATTGCCATTGTTTCTTGTAAGGAGATACCTCGGCTTTTGACGAACTTTTCTAATGCAATTCCTTTTTGAGCTTCTTCACTATTCACTTCAATATTTTCTTTACCTGAAGAGCTTACAGCAATTCCATGAAAAGCTTTTAACTCTTCACGCGCACGATTTAGCTTCTCATCATCGAATGAGAAAGCCAACATTTTATAAATCAATATATTTGAATCCTGAAAGAGTGGCTCATACTCTTCAATTAACTTTACTTTTCCTTCTTCAAATCGCTTTTTAGCTGCTTTTAATAACTCATCGTATTGATTTTTTAAGCTAGCACTCATATAAATATCCATTACAACAGAAAGTGCTTTATCATAGTCATTTGAGTATGTTCCATCACTTGTATACACCTCAAAGTACAGCTCATGCTTATTAAAAACCTCTTCAACAGCTTTAATTTTATCCAGAGACATTCCAAACGCTTCTAACTTCTCACCTTTTTTATTTCTTACCTCTGCTCCATTTATACAAATAAGAAACGTCTCAATGCCAGCTTCTTTTAGTAAAAAAGCAGCTTCTTCATAAGAGCGTCCAGTCGCCACAATAACTTCTACACCTTCACGCTGTGCAGCTTTAATTGCTTTGCTGTTCTCTACACTAATTTTTTGTTCGCTATTTACTAATGTTCCATCCATGTCAGTTGCAACGCATTTAATCATTCTGAGTCCCCCTGCTGTTTTTTATTTTTAGGTTAACATGTTTTATTACGTAGTCTTTGACTTCTATGTAAACAATATAATAAGTATTTGTGTAGACGACGTTACATTCAGCCAATTAACGGTTTACAAACTTCTTGTTCACGCTCTTAAACGTTAGTTCATGAGTAGAAGCTACTTGCCAATCCGCTTGTTCCATTCCTTCATGTAATCCTACTCCTATGGAAAACATATCCGTTTGTTTAATCGCGGTTAAGCCTGCAATTCCATCCTCAATCGCAACACAGTTTTTAGGGTGGGTACCTATCTCTTTTGCTGCTGTTAAAAAAATTTCTGGATCTGGCTTCCCACGCGTTACGTCTCTACTGGTTACAACCTTATCAAAATAAGACTGCAAACCGATTTTTTCTAATACATGCATCGCGTTTGAACTAGAAGAAGCGATTGCAAGCTTGGTCTCAGCTGCTTTTGCTTCTTTTATCAACTGAAAAATGCCTGGTAAGATGGCCTTTTCATCTAACGTTTCAATTAACACTTGATAATGACGGTTTTTCTTTTCCGCTAATGCATGCATCTCTTCTTCAGAATAAAATTTGTCACTTTGTCTTACAATTTGCTTAACTGTCTCATAGCGGCTAATTCCCTGGATTTGTTGATTCCAATCGTGTGTAAAATGAACACCTGTTTCATCAGCAATCATTTTATTTGCTTGGTAGTATAAGTTTATTGTATCAACAATTACACCATCTAAGTCAAAAATAAGCGCTTCAAACTGTGCCTGCATATGAAATCTCTCCTCTTCAACTATCTATTCTTTTTATCATATCGATTATTGAAATAAATTTCCTACTTTTATTTTTCAAAAAAGTGTTGCATTATGAAAGCCTTTTTATTAAAATAAATTTATGCAAGCGGTTGCACTATTTATATTCGTTTCAGCTATAAAATAACTGTAAACGCACACAACATATTGAAAGCCCATACAACGGGGAGGGGAAATAGTCATGAAGAAATTCTTTTCATTTGATTTTTGGCAGAAGTTTGGTAAAGCCTTACTGGTTGTTGTAGCTGTTATGCCAGCTGCAGGTATTATGATTTCACTTGGAAAGCTAGTTGGTATGACTGGTGGAGAAATGGCACTTGTGCAAACGATTGCCCGAGTGATGGAAGATATAGGTTGGGGTATTATTACAAACCTCCATATCTTGTTTGCGGTAGCGATTGGAGGATCTTGGGCAAAAGAACGTGCGGGTGGAGCATTCGCTGCACTAATCGCTTTTGTGTTGATTAACCGTATTACTGGTGCAATCTTCGGGGTTAACGCCGATATGCTAGCAGATCCTGAAGCAAAAATTACGTCTCTATTCGGACAAGAACTTGTTGTAAAAGATTACTTCACATCAATTTTAGGTGCTCCTGCTTTAAACATGGGCGTATTCGTTGGTATCATTGCCGGTTTCCTTGGAGCCAACTTATTTAACAAGTATTACAACTACGATAAATTACCTGAAGCTTTATCATTCTTTAACGGTAAACGCTTTGTACCTTTTGTTGTTATTGGTGGATCAATTGTTACAGCAATTATTTTATCGATTGTATGGCCATTCATCCAAGGTGCTTTAAACAGCTTTGGTCAGTGGATTGCAACATCTCGTGACACAGCACCAATCTTGGCTCCATTTATTTTTGGTGCATTAGAACGTCTATTATTACCTTTCGGTTTACATCATATGTTAACGGTTCCAATCAACTATACTGAACTTGGTGGAACGTATCAAATTTTAACAGGTTCTGGTGCTGGCTCAACAGTAGCTGGTCAAGATCCATTATGGTTAGCTTGGATTGCTGACTTAAATAACTTCCTAGCAGCTGGTGACACAGCTAGCTATCAACAATTGTTAAATGAAGTAACGCCAGCTCGCTTTAAAGTTGGTCAAATGATTCTATCTTGTGCTGCGTTAATCGGTATTGCTTTTGCAATGTACCGCAACGTTGATGCAGATAAACGCAGAAAGTATAAATCAATGTTCTTCTCTGCTGCACTAGCTGTATTCCTAACTGGTGTTACAGAGCCAATCGAATTCATGTTCATGTTTGCTGCTCCAGTTCTTTATGTTGTATACGCAATCATGACAGGTATGGCCTTTGCCATTGTTGATATTATTGATGTCCGCGTTCACGCATTCGGTGTTATCGAATTGATTACACGTACGCCAATGATTGTTAAAGCAGGATTATGGTTAGATTTAGTAAACTTTATTATTGCGTGTCTTGTATTCTTCGGATTAAACTTTGCAGTAGCAAACTTTATGATTAAACGTTTCAACTTCCCTACTCCGGGACGTAACGGAAACTATATCGAAGATGAAGCTTCAACTAGCGGTACTTCAAACGTAAAAAATGATTCTCTAGCACCTGTTATTATTGAATTGTTAGGTGGTCAACAAAACATTGAAGATGTTGACGCTTGTATGACTCGCCTTCGTGTAACAGTAAAAGATACTAGCTCCGTGGCTACTGAGGCGGAATGGAAACAAAACGGAGCTCTAGGCTTAATCGTAAAAGATAAAGGTGTTCAAGCTATTTATGGTCCAAAAGCTGATGTTCTTAAATCTGATATTCAAGACTTACTAGGAGCGTGAAGATGAAATTACTCACTTTAAACTGCCATTCTTGGCAAGAAGAAAACCAGCTAGACAAGATTTCTTGTCTAGCTTCTGTAATTAAAGAGAAAGATTATGATGTAATTGCTCTACAAGAAGTTAGCCAGCATATGGAGGCTCCTTATGTGAATAAGCATATTAAATCTGATAATTATGGATATGTTCTGTTACAAGAATTGAAAAAGCTAGGTGTTCACGATTATGAGCTTGTATGGGACATGGCTCACATCGGGTATGAAGTTTACGAGGAAGGCTTGGCTATCTTAACAAAGCACCCTGTTGTTGAAGAGCACTCTTTCTTCGTTTCAAGAACATCTGACGTAAACGACTGGAAAACAAGAAGAGTTGTTGGAGCAACAATTTCTTATAACGACGAACTGCTATCATTTTACTCTTGTCATCTAGGTTGGTGGGAAGATGATAAAGAACCGTTTAAAGACCAGTTTGACTCTCTATGGACTTCCATAAAAAAAGATCATCCATTTTTCTTATTAGGTGACTTTAACAACAATGCCTTTATTCGAAATGAAGGATATGACTATATGAAAAAGCACCCTTTATACGACACCTATGACCTTGCTCTTGAAAAAGATGAAGGAATTACGGTCCAAGGTAAAATTGCTGGATGGGATGAAAACAAAGAAAAGCTTCGTATTGATTTAATCTTAACAAGTGACCCTTATAAGATAGCTAAATCCCACGTCATCTTTAATGGTACTAATAAACCTGTTGTTTCCGACCATTTTGGCGTAGAAGTAGCATTAACATAATCACGTTAAACAAAGCTGTTGAAGCCTAGACTTCAACAGCTTTTCACATGGAATGGTAGTAAATGCACATGATAATAATATAAAGCTTTATTAAATCTTTGTTGATTGTATAATACTTTGACATTTAAAAATGTAAATATGCTATAATGTGTTGTTGTTAATACAAGAATTAATATTCCTTTTATTTACTTATCTAACATTTAATTCATGTGTCAACATAGCGAAAATACTAAAATCAAAGAAGATAGGTGCAGAATCAAAATGAAAATTTTGCTCATTTCTAATATGTATCCATCTAAAGATTTCCCAAGCTATGGTGTCTTTGTGAAAAATACTGAGCAGATATTACTTGATAATGGTGTTTCAGTAGACAAAGCTGTCATGACAAAACGAACAGGCAAACTCGGAAAGCTAGTTGGATATGCTTCGCATTATTTAAAAATAATAGCAAGTGGCTTAACAAAAAAGTATGACTACCTTTATGTGCATTATGCTTCTCACAATGCTCTACCCTTGCTTATTTTAAAGAAGTTAAATAAACGTGTGAAAATTGTAACAAACGTTCACGGTTCAGATGTCGTTCCCGAAGTCCCTTCACAAGAAAAGTTTCAGCCACGGGTAAAAGAACTGTTGCATCGTTCACATAAAATTATTACTCCATCTCCTTACTATAAAGAACTAGTTCAAGAGAAGTATGGAGTGACAACGCCTATTTATATCTTTCCTAGCGGAGGCGTTAATTTTAAATTGTTTTATTCATTTTCTACTAAAGAAGAGGCTTATAAAGAGTTGAATTTAAATCCAAAGCAACGTTATATTGGCTGTGTAAGTCGCATTGATGTCGGTAAAGGATGGGAGTTTTATTTACAAGCCATCGCGCAGTTAGAAGCTGAAAGCCTTACGGATTATAAATACATTTATGTTGGTAGTGGAAAGGACGAGCCAAAGTTTAAACAGATGGTTCAAGAGTTGAATTTAGCAGATAAAATCATTCACTTTCCTTTGCTCCCACAATCCTCTTTAGCCTATGTCTATAATGTAATCGACGCATTTGTCTTTCCAACAATCCGTAAAGGAGAAAGCTTAGGTCTAGTAGGATTAGAAGCCATGGCCTGTGGAGCTCCTGTAATCGGTAGCCGTATCGGTGGACTCAAAGATTACATTATTGATGGTCAAAATGGCCTTTTCTTTGAACCTGGTCAGGCAGGAGAGCTGAAGGAGAAATTGCGCCTTTTTATGGAATCATCTGCAGAACAGAAGGAAAACATGTCATCACAAGCTGTGAAAACAGCTAAGTTATACAGTGTAGATGAGATTTCTCAGCAACTACCAACAATTTTCTTTAATGAGGTGTAAGAATGAAAATCGCAGTTTTAATTCCTTGTTACAACGAAGAAGTAACAATTGGAAAAGTAATTGATGACTTTAAGCAAGAGTTACCCGAAGCTGATATTTACGTCTATGATAACAATTCTAAAGACAAAACAAGTGAAATTGCATTAGCTCATGGAGCTATTGTTAAAAAAGAATTAAAGCAAGGAAAAGGAAACGTTGTTCGATCAATGTTCCAAGATATAGACGCTGATTGTTATGTAATGGTTGATGGTGATGACACGTACCCAGCTGAGTTTGTTCACCAGCTTATTGAACCTATTAGAAACAAAGAAGCAAATATGACTATTGGTGATCGTCTTTCAAACGGTACGTATTTTGAAGAAAATAAACGTCCATTCCATAACTTTGGAAACAACCTAGTTCGTTCATTAATTAATAAGCTATATAAAAGTAACATTACCGATATCATGACAGGATACCGAGCTTACGACAAGCTATTTGTAAAATCAATCCCTGTCATGAGCCCTGGATTTGAAATTGAGACAGAAATGAGTTTACATGCTTTGGACAAACGCTTCCGTTTGAAAGAGATTCCTATTGATTATCGAGATCGTCCAGAGGGTAGTGAGTCAAAGCTAAACACCTTCTCTGATGGTTATAAAGTACTTAAAATGATTTTTACTCTATTCAAGGAGTACAAGCCGTTACAGTTCTTCTCACTTTGGACTTTATTATTCTTAGTTGCTGGATTGGCGGTAGGAACACCTGTTATTTATGAATTTTTCAAAACAGGCTTTATTACAAAAGTCCCTTCATCAATCCTAGCAACGGGCTTAATTCTGCTTGGTGTATTATCGTTTGTTTCTGGACTTATCCTAGATACAATTGCATCGTTAAACCGCAAACAATATGAACTAGAATTAAATAAGAAGATTGAACAAATAAGGGAGTAATTACCGTGAATAAAAAACCTATTCTTTATTTAATAGCGACTGCTTTTGCATTGATAGGTATTTTTATTGGAGCCCCTGACAGAGTAAGTTTTTCTTCTGTTTTTATGTTGTTAGTATTAGTAGGCATAAGCTCTATTTTTATTTATAAAAATAGAGCTTATGCTTCATTTACATCAATACAATGGCTCCTGATCATAGCAGTCAGCTTCATCATACAGTTTTCTTTACTAAGTAACTTGCATATGACAGCATCCACTATCTTCGACTTTATTCTTTATATTCTTGGAAGATGGGTGATTGCATTAGGGTTTGTAATTGCTTGTGCAACAACCTTTAAAGCACATTTTAATCCAGATTCGTCTGTTGATTATCCAAACAAATATAAATGGATTATTGGCATTTGTATTTTAGCTATGAGCGCCTTTTATTGGTTAGCCTTTTTCCCAGGTGGAATGACGCCCGATTCTCTGGCTCAGTGGGAACAAGCACATACTCGTGAATTTAATGACTGGCACCCGATCATGATCACTTGGTTAATTATGATACTAACTCAAATATGGGATCACCCTGGAATGATTACGATTGTTCAAATCTTAGTCGTGTCTAGTATTTATTTATACACGTTTCACTTTCTTATTAAAAAGCAAGTTCCACCTATTGTTTTAGGAATTCTAACATTACTCGTATTATTAATACCGAGTTTTTTAATCTTTTCCATTGTTATCTGGAAAGATATCCTATACAGCGCCTTTTTGCTATTTTTTACGGTAAATATTGCGAGAGTATATTTATCAAACGGAGCATTTATTCAGTCTAAATATGGAATCTTTATGCTTCTTTTATCATCTTTTGGTGTAGCCTTTTTTAGACATAATGGATTCCCTGTGTTCGTTATTACATTTTTATGTTTAATCGTATTGTTTAGAAAGTATTGGAAACGCTTGGTTCCGCTATTTTTAGTGATTTTTATTTTACAACGAATTATCACAGGCCCTGTGTTCAACTGGTTAGATGTTAAACCTTCTGATCCTAATGAAGCGTTATCGATTCCGACACAACAAATTGCCAACATTATTGTCAATGATGGAGAGATGTCTAAATCTGAGCGTGAATACTTTAACAACGTTCTCCCGATTGAACTTTGGAAAGAAAAATATAATCCATATAAAAGTGACCCAATTAAATTCACGTGGGAATATTACGACCGGGAGTTTATTTTTCAAGACCTTGGTTTATATTTTAAAAATTACATGAGCATTGTTATCAAGAATCCATATCTAGCAATGGAAGGATTTCTAAAACAAACGGCACTGGTATGGCAAACAACGCCATTTGAAGATGGATATACCGACACGTATGTAACCAACGTATACTACGGAAATAAATTTGGACTTGAAAATACCGTGGTTTCACCGTTGATTACAAACACAGCAAAAGCATATTTGGAAGTCTTTAAAAGCCCTTCTTTATTTTTCTTATGGAAGCCTGCTTTTTATCACTGTGTTATCTTATTATTTTCTCTTTTCTTCATTGCGAGAAAAGGAATCACGTCTTCCATTGTTTTATTTCCATGGCTATTAAATACGTTATCAGTTTTAGCAGCGTTACCTGCACAAGACTTCCGCTACTTACTAGCAAGCGTATTTGTCAGCTTCTTCTTTGTCGGATTAGCTTTTGTTAGAAAAGGTGAAGAAGAGAGGGGTCAGTTTTGACAAACAACGTACAGTACAATAGAAAATTAGGCATATTTTTAATTATCATTGCCTCCATGTTTACAGCCATTGGGCAGCTTCTCTGGAAGTTATCCAATGGTTCATTCAACATTATGTTAATAATTGGCTTCTTACTCTACGGATTTGGAGCTATTTTTATGATTTTAGCCTTTAAATATGAAAGAGTTTCACTTCTTCACCCTTTTTTAAGCTTAGGATATGTCATCAGTATTGCATTAGGTTTCTTTTTATTAAATGAAGCTGTTAGCTTTACGAAACTAATTGGTACAGCTGTTATTATTGTTGGGGTACTATTGGTAGGTGACCATGATGATTAGTATACCGATTTTACTTATTATGACACTTCTAGGTTCAGTTGGAGCTGTCTTTTTCAAACAGATCTCCACAGCTTTAAGCGCTAAAAACACGAAAATGGCTATTATCTACTTGATAGGTGGGGGCTCATTTTACGGAATATCAGCATTGTTAAACGTATATGTCTTAACCTTGCTGCCTTACTCTGTTGTCTTCCCGTTAACGTCCATTACCTATGTATGGACACTATTGTTTGGCTACTTTTTGTTAAAAGAAAAAGTAACCGTCAAACAAATGATTGGATGCGCTCTTATCATCATTGGTTGTTTTATTATTGCTAATAGCTAAACAGCATAAAGGCAGGAGTTTTAATTTATGAAAAGCTTAAAGATTGCAAGTATTTTATTACTTGTTTCAACCTTGTTTTTAAAGTTTTCCAGTATGATTCGAGATTTAGTAATCGCCAATTACTTTGGTACAAGCTATATCGTAGATGCCTATAACGCAGCGATGATTATTCCCAACGCATTTATTCTATTTATGCTCACGGGCATGAAAGATGCTTTTATCCCTAGCTATTTGCGCTACGAAAAAGAAGGAAAAGGGAAATCGCACCTTACAAACATTGTAAAGTCTACGTTTTTTATTTGCTTAGTCATCTCTATTTTAGGCTCGATAGCAGCATTCTTTTATTTTCCTGCTAGCTACCCTAACTTTTCTAAAGCAGCGATTGATATTGGTATCTATACCGCAATTTTATACTTCTTATCGCTTTCTTTAGTTGGGGTAAACGCGGTATATGAAGGTGTATTTGATGCTAACAGTCAATATTCCTTCTCTGTATTTTCTCAAACCGTTGTTGTCTTATTTACTATCTTAAGTACGATTTTACTCCAGGATGTAATAGGTGGATACGCTATTGCCTTAGGATATCTATTAGGAACTCTTGCTTCCTTTCTCATTAAAGTTGTGTACTTTAAACCAAAGAATCTGCTGCTATGGAAGCAGAAGATAGATAGAGAAGAAGTTAAAATCTTTTATAAAGTTTTTATTCCTGTGGGTGTTACCATCATGGTGGGACAAATTAACCTAACAGTTAACTTCTTTTTTGCAGGGTCATTTGGAGAAGGCGTTATTTCTTACTTGAACTATGCCTTTCGATTAGTTAGTATTCCCCAAGCAATCTTTGGTGTGACCGTTGCGACAATCATTTACCCACTCATTGTAAAAGCTCTGAACGATAAAAATGAAGAGCGGTTTAAAACAGGAATCGAAAAAGGGCTAACATTTATGCTGATGTTACTTGTTCCGACACTTGTGATTATGAGCTTTTATATGAAAGATATTGTTCAAATTGCTTATGAACGTGGTGCATTTGACGCTACATCTACCTTGAAAACTACTGATACTTCTTATTATTATTTTGGATCGGTGTTCTTTTACTCACTACAAGCAATTTTAGCAAAAGGCTTCTATTCATTAGGAAAAGGCCACGTTATAATGCGTATCGGACTACTGTCAATCCTACTGAATGTCATTTTTAACTTAACATTCACGAAGTTTTTAGGTTATCAAGGGCTTGCACTTTCAATGTCCGTTGTGGGGTTTTTCTATACTGCCATTGTGTTCGTTATGCTAAATCGTCTCATCAATGGCTTCCACTTCCGCTATTTACTAAAGGAAACAACAAAAATTTTAGTAGCTAGCATCCCCGTTATGGTCGCTATGTACATCCTGAAGGATATACAAGCTTTAAACGACCTGCATGTTCTGGGTCGATTTACGGTTGTATGCTTAGTGGGAGGTTTAGTATACTTAATATCGACGTTTATATTTAAAGTAGATGGCATTATGATGGTTTTACGTAAACGAAAACGTTAAATTCACTAAAACAGGAGATTACTATATGAAGAACACATACTGGTTATTTTTTCTGTTTGTTGGTTTTATTTCAATACAGCCAATTATTGATATGCTAACAACATACATGGTTTTAAATGTAGAAAGTCCTCTTTCAATCGGTGTTATTATCCGGTTCATGTATATGGTATTTGTGGGGATTATCTTACTCGTATTTTTCAAAAAGTCCAAGTGGGCCAGATATTCAATTCTTTATTTAATTGTCTTTGCACTATTCCTTGGTGTTAATATTTACTTTAATAGTCAATGGAAAGACCCTTACTATTTAGCTCAAGAAGTAAAGTTCTTTAATAAAGTTGTTTATATGAACGTAACGCTCTTAGGAGCTATTGTGGTTTTTACAATGTATCGCCAATCTGTAAATGTCTCAAAAGCTCTCAATAAAAACTTATTAACTGCTTCTCTTATTATCAGTATTGTGTTCATTGGCACCATGCTTACTGGTACAGCTTTAGAAAGTTATCAATACAATAAAACTGGATTTAAAGGCTGGTTTTACGCTGCTAACGAACTTGGAGCAATCGTTGCTCTATTATTACCTTTAACACTTTTATTTGGCTTAAAGAAAACACAGTCGTTAAAGCAATTTTACTTTTGGATTCCGTTTATTTTACTTGCAGTATCTTCAATTATGATTGGAACAAAGGTAGGATTAGGAGCTGTTATTTTATCGTTAGGGGTTGCATTTGTTGTATTAGTACTTAAACTCTTTGCAACAAAACAACGTGCAGTAAAATCTAATTTAGTTATCTCAATTATTTTGTTGGTAGTAGTTGGAGTTACAACTCCTATCTCTCCTGCTTTCACAAACACATATGCGCATATCGATTTGCTAGAAAATAAAAAGAAAGAGCAGCAACCAGAGCAGACAGAAGAAGATGATGCTACTGATACTAAAAAGAAAAAGCGACAAAAGTTAGACAATAGCGATATTGAAAATCTTATTTTAAGTAGTCGCGAAGACTTTTTAGCTCACCATAAAGAGCAGTATGCAGAAGCTCCTATCGCCCGTAAGCTTGTCGGGATGGGCTATGCAGGAAATTACACAGAAGAACAGCAGCCAAAAATGATTGAAATGGACTTTTATGACCTTTTCTTCTCACTTGGAATTATTGGATTTATTCTGTGGATTTTACCTCTTCTAATAATTGCTCTATACGTAATAAAACGATTCATTCGTGAGCCTTCTCAGCTTTGGAATGAGTCATTTATGATGTATAGTACCTCTGTTGTTTTAGCATTAGGTATTGCATTTGTTGCAGGTCATGTCTTTACAGCTCCTGCTGTAACCATTTATTTTGCTGTAACAGCAGCTTATCTTGCTTGTATTCACTTTTATAAATCAAATGCGTTAGATTAGTTTCAAAGCCGTTAGAGGTCATCTGCCTTTAGCGGCTTTTATAGTCAGTACAACTAATTTCCTCTTCTTTGTTTACCTTTGCTTAAGCTTCCCAAAACATTTTCCCTTCAAAAATGTTAATTTTATGTTAAGCTTGTAAAGCTATTATTTTTTTGGGGGAATGCTTTATGTATCAGCGCATCATTCAGTTTTTACCTACCTTTATCTTTTACTTATTCCTAACGATATTTTTATATGGGATAACCATAATTTCATTTACAGGTGACTACAATCTCGCTTTTGATTGGGCGCAGATTCACACCGCCTTTTTTACGATACTTGTTAGCCTTATCGCTTTATTATTAAGCTTTCTAACTGTTTGGATACTTGTTAAAAAAGAACTAATTACTCAGGTTGCTAATTCTAGAGTTTACCATCTCATTTCTGCATTTTTATTTGCAACGTTTATTGGGTTGGTAGGTGCCCTTTTATTTCTCATTTATCATATTGATTTACATCAGCTTGGTAAATCGATTGAATGGATTCAAGAGTATACAGATCGCTATTTATTAAGCTCATTTATTCTTGGTTTACTAGCATTTGGAGTCATTTTGCTGACGGGGGAAGTCTATATTGGTAGTGGAATTTCAATTCTATTGTTTTTTATCCTTGCGTTAACGAACCACTACAAAAAGATTTTTAGAAACGAACCGCTCTTCCCGAATGATTTCATTCAAGTTACCCAATTAAAAGAGGTTATACCAATGATTCGAGAGTCTATCTCCCTTTCAACCACCATATTTGTGGTTATTAGCGTAATAGCCTTGTTCGTTCTATGGTTACGTTCACCTAAGTTAAAAATTGATTGGCGAATCCGTATTATACTCATTCTTCCAATCATGTTTATCTCAAAATCATTCCTGTTTTTTGAAGATACCTTTGCGGAAAAGTACTATGAAAAATATTCAGCCATTATGCCGTGGAATCAGCAAAATAATTATTATTATAACGGTCCCGTTATCGGCATGATTTCGAATATCAAGACAAATATTTTGGAAGAACCTGAGGGTTACTCTGAAAAACGCGTCACAGCTGCTGTCGAGAATATGAAAAAAGAAGTGAAGCCATTCAGTAGTGATTCTAAAGCAGACAAAAAACCAAACATTGTCTTTGTCATGAATGAATCTTTTTGGGACCCTACCAAGCTAGACCTTTCTTTTTCAAAAGATCCATTAGAGCACACAAAAGAACTAATGAAGAAGTACCCTTCTGGGTCCATGCTCAGCCCTGCATTTGGTGGCGAAACAGCTAACGTAGAGTTTGAAGCACTAACAAGTTATTCAATGAATACGTTTAACCCTGGTGGTTTGCCTTTTCAACACATTTTAAGCAAAAAAGAATATCCTTCGTTTGCTTCTTATCTAAATCAATTAGGCTACTATACGGAAGCAATGCATCCAAATAACGGCATTATGTACATGCGTCAAAACGTCTATCCAAACCTAGGATTTGAAAAAAGTTTATTTATTGATGAAATGGACTTTACGGAAAAAGATAACGAAGGATTTGTTTCGGACGATTCAGTTGTTAATCAAGTTTTAGATACGTTAAAAAAATCAGATAAGCCAGCTTTTATTCACGCCGTGACAATCGGAAATCACCTTCCATATCCAGCTACAAAGTATAATGGTGAAAAAACAATATCTGTTGAAGGTGACAACTTATCTCCTGAAATGAAAAGCGAAATTGAAATTTATGCTGAAGGTATTAAGCAGTCCGATGACGCCCTGAAGAAATTAGAAACTGAAATACAAAAACTCGATGAACCTACACTTGTTGTATTTTGGGGAGATCATTTACCTGCTCTAGGAAAAAATCTTCAAGGCTATATAGAGGGTGGCTTTGGCAACACAGACGAATTTCAAAAATCAAAAGAATTCACTAGTGTTGCATAAATGTTGACGCAATTTTCAGTTTAATGTTTTTTCCTGTTTAGAGCCAAAAAAGTAAATACCTTATTAAAGGTGGCTCCATCCATTTGGAAATTATGTACAATTAGACTTGTGCGACGACGACAATTTATTTTTAAGGAACGGTTTTTCCTTTAATCTTTCGTATCCAGATATGTGCCGGTTTCCATAACGAAGCCCTTAAAAAACGGCTAATCTGTAGCGTTTTTCGCTTACTTTTT
>NZ_KQ758707.1:0-14119 GCF_001457055.1 Priestia veravalensis
CGAACATGAGGAAAATCTTTCTTGATGAGTCTCGAACTCGCACTTTTATAGGCATTGATGAATTTCGATAATTCACTGTTGGGTTGTGCTTTGAACAAAATATGAACATGGTCAATATCGTGGTTCCATTCAAGCAATGTGATATTATATTTTTCGCTCAAAGACACAAATTTATCTTTGGCATAGTCTGAAATGGTGTCATCTATTACTTTCCTTCGATACTTAACCACTAATACAAGATGATAATACATCAAGAACACTGAATGGTTATTACTGTCTAAATTCATTGTTATATCAATCCTTATGCTTTATAAGACTGATTATAACATATTGAGCATAAAGGCAAAAGGAAAAGCCTTTGGGCTGTCGCCCAACCGAAATTCATCTCCCCCTTACCGTTGGGCTACGCCCTTCACACGCTTGAAGAGGGAGACTTCTTTCGGAAGTTCGTTAAAACAGCGGCAATCATTGGAATTGTTGATGCAAATACATCACCAAGCCAGTTTGCAACAAACGCGACGAAAACGGTCGTTCCATCTTCCATCGGAATGGGAATCATAAACAATAAAATTCCTAATACGGATGGAACAATAAATCGAACATAATCTCCTCTACTATACCCCTTATCCTGTACCTTCTTTGCTGGAACGCTACTCACTGGCGCTCCCTCCCCCCTTAAAGTCTATATCCCTCAAAATTTATAAAGCTTGCTGTAGTGCGTACGCTCTTCAATTCGCTTGCGGTTTGGTTCAAAGCCAATCCCCGGTGTGGTTGGTACGGTAATCACTCCATTTTCAACTGTAATCGCAGGGTCTGTGATATCGCTTGAAAAATAGCGAGAAGAGGCTGACGTGTCCCCAGGAAGCGTAAAGTTATCGAGCGTCGTAATGGCAACGTTATGAGCACGCCCTACACCAGCTTCCAGCATCCCTCCACACCAGACAGGTATGCCGTGCTCTTTACAAAGATCATGAATCTGCTTCGATTCATAGAGTCCACCAACGCGGCCAATTTTAATATTAATAATTTTACAGCTTCCTAACGCAATCGCATGCCTTGCATCATCAAACGTATAAATGCTTTCATCTAAGCAAAGCGGCGTTTGAAGCTCGCGCTGCAGCTTCGCATGGTCAATGATATCGTCATAAGCGAGCGGCTGCTCAATCATCGTGAGGTTAAATTCATCAAACGCTTTTAAGTGATCAATGTCACCTAGCGTATACGCTGAGTTCGCATCTGCCATCAAGGAAATATCCGGGAAGCGCGTGCGAACTGCTTTTAAAATATCGAGATCCCAGCCTGGCTTTACCTTTAGCTTAATTCGCTTATATCCTTCTTCACAGTTTTTTTCCACCGCTTTTAATAGCTCATACTCTGAATCTTTAATCCCTAAACTAACCCCAACATCAATGGTTTCTTTCGTCCCGCCAAGTGCTTTCCAAAGCGGCTCGTTGTTGCTTCTTGCGTATAAGTCCCACATTGCCCCTTCAAGCGCTGCTTTCGCCATGGAGTTGCCCCGAATCGGTTCAAACAACTTCTGAAGTTCGCTCGGGTGGGACACAGGATGTTGAAGTAAAAGCGGAATTAAATAATCCTCCATGATGTGCCAATTTGTTTTGAGCGTTTCTTCTTTATAGTAAGGCTCTGGTGAAGCAACAGACTCTGCCCACCCCGATAAGCCGTTTTTCCCTAGGATTTCTACTAGGATAAATTCTTTATGCGTTTCGGTGAAGATGCTCGTTGTGAATGGTTCTAAAAGCTCCATTTTCACGTGGCGCAAAATAATGTGCTGAATCTCCATCTCGTTTCCCCCTACCTTATTTTTTTGTCACTACGTAGTAATGAATATTTCCGTTTGTTTTCACAAAATCCGTGACTTCATAGCCACAGTCTAGAGCTTTGCTCAATGCTTCTCTTGTTTTTAAGCGCCACTGTAGCGCCAGGTCTTGATTTTTTGCCTTTACCTCTTGATAGCGAGCGGGCACCGCTACGAATAACATGTCATGCATTAATGTAGAGTTCATAGGTGCAGGAGTTGGTAACTCTTGATTATTTAGCACATAGTTTAATAGAATATTGTCTTCCTTAACGCTCCATTCCGCATATTCCTTTTCTTCTCGTTTCTGCACGCGGTCGCTTTGAATCCACCAATGCACCACAAAGCGGTCCGACGGTATTCCTGCATTTAGAATGTCGTTTAGTTCACCGTAGTAATTTTCTTTATAGGCTGCTCCAATTCCGCCGAGCTTTCGCAAATTCAAGTTAGCATTTGCTGTTTCAAGCGGATCATATGTCCATGCAAGCAACTCATAACCTAGCTTCTTTGCTTCTTGTCGCTGCGCCCACTTCAGCTTTTGCCCAATACCATAGCTACGATATTCTTTTAAAATGCCCAAGCTGTGAGAGCATAAATAGGATTGCTTGCCGTCAAAGCCTGGAAATGAATACTGAAACCCAATGAGCTTGTCTTCAAGAAAAGCTCCTAACACCAGCCCTCCGTTTCGAACCGTTGCGACCATCATTTCAACTGGAACCGGATCTTCTCCCTTCCAGATTGTTCGCTCTAAATTCCCTACTTTTCGCAGTTCGTCTGGATGCTCCACCCGCCGAATGACGAGCTCGTCCATATGTAAATTCGTCATATTATCTCCTCGCTTATTCCATGTATGTATCTTGATGTGTATATAAGCTCTCAAGCTTTTGCTGACGCTTTTGAACGCCAGCGGGATTTTTTTCTTGATATGCGGTGAGCACTAAGTCCAAAAGCGTAATGACCGGGGCGATTGAGTTGCAACCTGACTGGACGTTTGTCTCTGTTAAAAGCGTAATGTCAGCTAGCTCACCAACCGGCGATAAAATACGATCGGTAACGGCAATTACCGTTACCCCAACTTTCTTAGCGTAAGCCGCAAGCTTTGTCGCTTCCTTTGCATAGCGGGGAAACGACAGGACAACAATGACTGACTCGGGTGTTAAGTCGCAAAGACTTTCTTGAATATCTCCCGGCTGATTGACTAACCGCACGCGTTCCCGAAGCGTCGAAAGCATCATTGAAAACCAGTGTGCTGCTCCGTATGAAGTTCGGTATCCGGCAACCAGTACTTGATCTGCGTGAATCAGTCTGTCTACCACTTCCCAAATTCTCTGAGTGTTCTCCTCATTTTCCAAGCGGCAGATGATGTTCAGTTCGCTTTCTAACACGCGCTTAAGAACGTTTTGATTCTCTTCTTTTTTAACTGTTTTTTCGCGTCCCATTACGCGCTGCTGAATCGCATCGTGCATTTGTGAAAAGCTTTGAAAGCCAAGAGAGTATGAAAGGCGAATAACTGTCGTTTCGCTGACTCCCGAGGCACGACCAATTTCTGCTGCCGTTTGAAACGACGCTTCTTGAAGGGAATCCAGTAAATACTGAGCAACCTTCTTTTGCCCTGATGATAAATGAGGAAACGCTTCTTTTACTACCTGTTCAAATCGCTGCGCACTCATTCTCCCTGCACCTCTGCTTTTGAGGCCAAAAGAACAAGGGTTAGATAAATGTTTGTTCCGGTTAGCAGCGCTTCTTTATTAAATATCATGTCAGGATGATGAAGGCCATGCTTTAATCCACATCCAAGACCGATCATCGTCGAAGCCACCCCCGTTTCTTTCGTGTACACGTGAAAGTCTTCAGCACCCTTCGTTTCGCAGACAGATACTAATCCATCGTCACCTAGTACAGACTGAATGGCCTGTGTCGCAATTTGAATGGTATGAACGTTTGGAACCGCAGCGTATGTACGTCCTTCAAAATGATAATCGATTGCTACCTCATGCATTGAAGTCAGGTGAGAGAGGATGTGCTCCACTCGCGATTTCAATTCATCCATCGCTTCATTTGTATTGGCTCGCAAATCCAAAGCAAACACAGCTTCATCAGGAATTACATTTGTGCTATCTCCTCCAGCTTGCAGCTTCGTCATTTTGACTGAATAATCATTCGTTTTTGTTAAGCGTAAACCTCTTAGCATCTGTACAAGGTCCGCTGCGATTTCAATCGCATTTTTACCAAATTCGGGTCGTGACGCATGAGCTTGTACACCGTGAACGATGCCATGAACTGCACAGGCTGAGCCGTGTAAAATAACGGGAGATGCTTTCTTATCCTCTACTTCCCACTCAGGTCTTACGTGCATGCCATACAGCTCCGTCACGTTTTGCAAGCACCCTGATTCAATCATTTGCTTCGCTCCCGCCCCGGTTTCTTCTGATGGTTGAAACAAAAAGCGAATCGTTTTTTGAGGCTTGATATTCATTTTCTTAAGCGCAAGAGCCGTGTACAAAAGCATGGTACTATGAGCATCGTGCCCGCACGAGTGATTGGCTTTTAGCTCTCCGTCCATCCACTGCACGACCGCATCTAAATCAGCTCGGAACGCTACCACTTCGGAAGAAGCACCTTGAAGCTCAGCAGTTAATCCGTAATGTTCTGAGAATGTGCGAACGCTGTATCCAGCATCCTCTAGCTTCTTTTGAATATAAGCTGACGTTTCTTTTTCCTCACTGCTTGATTCTGGATATGTATGCAGATGTTCATAAGTTTTATAAATGTCATTTTTCATCTTTTTTTACGTATGACTGGTTCATTCCATCCTCCTTCGCACTCAAAACTTCATATTTATTCATCAATGAAGTTTTTCCTTCACTTGATTCTTATAATATCATAACTTTCTGACAATAAACAATAGCTTTAGAGCACTATGAAATATTGGAATATGAACTAAAATACTATGCAAATATATAACCTCTTCAAAAATAATGAAATAAATGTTAAAATAGCAAAAATTAACTAAGGAGAGTAGATAATGAAACAAACGCTTCCGCATCACTCTGTTCCTTATACCCACATTCACCGTGGTTCAAAAAAAGTATGTATTATGCTTTCAGGTCTTGGCTATCACTATGAGAAACCTCTATTCTACTATTCTACGATGCTCATGCTTGAAGAAGGGATTGATGTTGTACACGTTCACTACAGCTACAACCGCGACTTTTTAAAGCAGTCGCTTCAAACCGTTGCTCATATGATGATAAAAGACATTGATCCTATTTTGACTCATATTTTAGAAGCATATTCATATGAAGAAATCATCTTTTTAGGAAAGTCGCTGGGTACCGTGCCAATCCTTTACAACTTCATGAAACAAGACCGCTTTGCAGGTGCGACAATGCTCCTCTTGACTCCTCTGCTAAACTTTCCTGAGTTATTTACAAGTGTTCAAGAAAGCAAGCACCAGGGACTTCTTGTGATTGGAGACCAAGACGTTCACTACGACAAACAAAAGTTTCAACAGCTTCACGAGACAAATTTTCAGGTGGACGTTATAAAAGATGCGGATCACTCATTGGACGTTCATCCGATAAATGCGCACGCATCTCTCACAGCTCTCATGAACGTCATGAATAATATGAAGAAGTCTCTACATATAGTGAAACAGCATTGATTAAAAAGGAGGGTACAAACCATGTCAAAAGGAAAAATCGCTTTTTTATTAGTTCTTTTCTTATTAGCGGTTGGAGGCTTCATCACAATGTTTTTTTCAAACAGCTCTGACCAAGTTACTAGCGGCAAAGGACCCGCTCTAAAAAGCGAAACAATTAAAAACGTCACGCATTCTCTAACGGCAAGAGAGGATATGCTGCTTAATACTAATCAAGCGTTTGTCTTTGAATATGACTCTGGTAGCAAGAAGAAAGAAGTCGACGTTTGGGTTGAAAAGTATGAAAAGGGGCTATTTGTAGAAAAGCTAAATGAGTTATCTACAGAAGTGGACAAAGAAGGACTGATTATTTTCACTTCTAGCGATATTTATCCGGAAGATGAAGACGGAGAAGAAGTCATTACTATGTTTAACTTAAAGGTTGGAAATCAAACGAGCAGCGCTGGGTTAAGCTTCACAGAAAAAAGGAACATTGAAGAAAAAGAGAACTTAGCTGGCACGTGGGAAGGCTTTTATCAAGACGTACAAAAAATTGATGGAGACATGCCACTAGGCTACATGGCTTATTCTTCTGAAGATTCCATATCAAGCATTCAGCTAAACTATTTAAAAGATCCAAAAGCTCACGAAAAAGAGCTAAAAGAATACGACAGCATCTACGTGTTAAAATGCCGTTTTCACTAAAAACAAAAGCAGGTGGTAGACATGTTGAAGTTCATTGACGACATTGCTGGTTCTCTGTATGACATCATGAAGTTTCTCGTACGAAGCTTATGCTATTTCTTGACTGGAGTACTCATTGTTGCTATTCCCCTTTATGCGATTGTTTTTGTGTTTCAAGCGTTTGGTAAGTAAAAATATCCATAAGGAAAAATTAGAATACGAAAGAGGTTCAATAATCATTGAAAAAACCGACACCAACTAACCACAACAAGAAAAAAGACTTCATAGATACAGACTTATTTTTATTTATCATCATTTTCATTGCGGGTCTTATCTCTATTTTCATTTTACATTAACCGTATACTTCTTTCCTACAAACGCTCAAAGCATTTTGAGCGTTTGTTTATTATAGTCAAATATCAGATTTATCGTACTAGAATAATAGATTCTTAACAAACCATCACAAGACTTTTTCATTGAACACTTTACCTACATACATCCCACTCGCCGCTGCTTGAGAGAGCGAATGCGTAACGCCAGAGCTATCTCCAATAACGTACAGCTCTTTCACATTAGTTTCGAAGTATTCATTCGTTTCCACAACCGGCGAATAAAACTTCCCGTCCATTCCATAAAGAAGCGTATCTTCGTGAATGCTTTCTCCAAGCAATCCTTCGAGCTTTTCCAAAAAGGCTTCTAATGCAGAAATATAATTAGTTGGAACATAGTTCAATAAATTCCCCTCGGTAGCGCTAAGCGTCGGTTGGATTCGATTACCGCTCATGTCTTCCTTGGAGGTTGCTTTTTGACGTCGCAAGTCGGACAAGCGCTGCACGACAATCTGATCTCCACCGGCGTTTAGTTCACCAATCACATTTTGCGCATAGGTGTTCGCTTCTTGCAGCGTATTAAAATACGCCGGTGTAAAAAGCGTAAAGTTTAGGTTTGCCGTACCGCTTCCTTCTTCTCTATAGTTCTGACCATCTGGCATGACCAATCCTTCCTGGTACTTTCTAATAATGCGGCCCTTTGGATTCATACAGTATGTATACGAAATGACGCCTTCATGTTCGGAAGAAAGCTTTGTTTCAAACGTATGCTCTAACAAACGATTGAGCTGGCGACCGTGCATTTCAATACGTATTCCTAAATCTAAGCGAGTTGATCCTTTCTTCACACCGAGAGCTGAGAATTGTTCTTCAACCCAGTCGTTCCCTGACCTACCTGTTGCGACCACGACGCGACGTGCTTGTACATCCCCTTTATTTGAAACAATTTTAAACTCATTTTCTTGTTTCTCAATGCGCTTGACGTCTACTTCAAACCATATGTCAATTCGTGACTTCAACACGTCGTATATGCGCTGGAAAATAGCAGTCGAACGAGCTGTTCCTAAGTGTCGGACTTCCGTTGAAAGAAGCTGGAGACCATGTACTTCTGCATTCTTTACAAGGTCTGGATTGACCGTGGAATACAGCTTGACTTCATCCCCTCCGAACGAACAAAGCACATCGTCCACTTCTTTCATGAGACGAAGCGCTTCTTCTGGACCTACTTTTTGCTCTAAATCTCCGCCAAAATCATTGGTGTAATTAAACTTTCCTTCTGACTTTCCGAGTCCTGCAAAACCGTAATATTTTCCGCACACGTCACAACTGCAAAGCTTCCCTTCATCAAGAGGACATGACCTTTTATGGAGCTGTTTTCCCTTATCAATAAGCAGTACACGTTTTGGCTTTGGCTTGCCAGCGTGTACGCTAAAAACACCCCGCTTACGCCTGCTCCAATAATGACAACATCATACACATCGCTTCACCTCATACTCTTTTATATACGTAGAAGCTACGCTGGTTAAATACCGAACAGCGCAGCTTCTCGCTCTAGCAATCTATTTGCTTTTTTTACGACGATCGCGGTTTTCACCAACCGCAGCCATCCCTGCAATTAAAAATGGCAAGCTAATCACGAAGGATTGCAGCCACGTAGAACCTAATACTTTGAACAATACAAACACAAGCACTGTCGCAGTAAAATAGATGGGAATAAACTGCTTTGAAAGCCATCGTTCACTCATGTTCATCACTCCTATAGTACAACTTTACAAAGAATCGCAGCACTTCGCAATATGAAAGAGTTTATGACCATTATTTTCTACTTTCTGCTTTCTCCTTTCTCCTACGTCTTCACATATGATGCTTCTTTCCTGATCCATGTACTACATTCTATCAAAGATACAGATACTAAAAAAAGAGAGCGAATACCACTCGCTCCCTTTTGCGTATTATGCTGATTGTTTAACTCTATCGTTTTTCTCTTTAATTCTTTTGTTCTTGCTGTAGCCAGCAAACAAAATGAGAACAACTACGACTGCTTGAATCAGATAGGTCGCAATCCCGTGATGAATGTGAAGCAGCTCGCCAACGCTTTTGTCTTTTAAAATCATTTCAGCTGCCGTCCAAGCTAAAATTCCAGCTCCAACGTATGCAATCCACGGATACTTGTCCATTGCTTTCACGATTGCTTTTGAACCAAAAATCATAATTGGAATACTAATCAATACGCCAAGAGCAACCATTCCAATATGACCATTTGCAGCCCCAGCAACCGCTACTACGTTATCAAGACTCATCACTGCGTCTGCGATAATAATTGTTTGAATCGCTTTTCCTAAGCCGTTATAAGACTTAATATTTGAACTATCTTCTTCTTCCACCAGTACTTTGTACGCAATCCACAGAAGCAACACGCCGCCGATGATTGTCACAAATGGAATTTTCAGTAGGTATACGATAACTGCCGCAAACCCGATGCGTAGAACGACCGCTCCAAACGTTCCCCAAAAAATCGCTTTATTTTGCAGCTCTTTTGGTAAATTCCGTGTAGCCATCGCAATTACGACTGCATTATCTCCAGATAAGATAATGTCAATAAGAATGATTTTTAATAACGCAATAATAGCTGTTGATGAAATCGCGACGCCTAAAGTGAAAAGCTCATTTTCCATGCTTATCGTCTTCTCCTTTTTACTTACAGGAACACTGCCTGTAAGATATACTGTTTAGAACCAAGAAGCTATTCTTAAACGAAGCAAGCGCTGCAATCGTTCGTTCAAACAACAAAAAGGCTCCGAGCCTAAGCGTTCGAAACCTCAAAAACCAAACGTCGATCACTCAATGTGCTTTGAAGCACGCTTGACTTTGTTAATAGAATTATTCTACTACATTCCAAATAGTATATCAAAGTAAAAGTTTATACAACAAAACTTTTTCCCTACTTAACAATCATCTTCTGCCAAAGAGTATAGTCAATACCTTCCCTAAGCTGAAAAATGTATAAAAAACTCCATTCAGTAGTGAGATATTACTGCATAAGGCCTTTTACGTGAAATGATTTATGTTACATATTCATGTTATCTTCTCGCTTATATTTGATAAGTTCATGTAGTTTCTCAAGATTTACTTGCTCATTCCATACCTTTCGAGCATCAGGCGTCATATATGGATAAACATACTTGTCAATCATTAAATCAATTCCAGTTTCATCTACTAAATTATAGGTAGGAATTCGATATTGTTTTTTATCATGCGTGATAATTACCAAAACATTGATCAGGTTGAAACCATTGCGACGCACTTCTGCTTTTTGTATGTTCTTGAATGACACATTGCCTTTTTTGGTCTTAAAATAACCGTTTGGTCCTGGAACAAATGAAATAATAGTTTTCCCAGGAATTATACCAGGAATATACCATATGAATAGATAAGCCATAACTGGAAACAGTACAATCCCTCCAATTAACCATTGAAGTGAAAAAGTTGAATTAAAGCCTAAACCATCAATGATTAAAAGTGCTGTTCCAAATAAACCACCTATATAAAATATAAACTGGATTACATAATATAACATGCTTCCTTTAATATGAACTTCATCACCAGAATGCTTCATATTTAATAACATTATTCGTTCTCCTTATCCAATAGCTTCATTTATTTTAAATATATAGGAAGGAATAAACGTTTTCAAGAAAGCTTTGCTTGTAAGCTCTAAATTAAATCGATTGTCCTCATTTCTAGCGAGAACCCAGTCATTCTGCTTACCTGGAATGAAAAAGCAAATATCCTCAGGCTCCGGGTTGTTATGTTGGTTGTAAGCAAGTACCATCATTGTATTTATTCTCGATTTCCTAGTATTTAAATCCATTAAAAAACTACTAGTTGCTTGAATATCTGCTACTGTTAATTGAGATGTCCAACGACTGATTGCTGCACAGAGGTGCTCTACATCACTAAACTCTTCAAGCAAGCCCTCGAGCTGCTTTGCTAAATTTCGAATTATCAACCACATCTGAAAAAGCATTTAAAGCCTTCATATGTTTAAGACTATATTTACCATAAGCATCCTTAGGGAACTTCGTTAAACCAACACCATAGTACAAAGCTTGACCACCTGCAAGCGTTCCAAGCGCAGTCAAGTTCCCATACTGCTGATGCAACTTATATAACTTTCCTATTAAATTATCAGCATCAGACATTTTATTTCCTGTAGAACGCACGTATTACTTATGTTAAACGCAAGTAACTATGCTTAAATAAAGTGTAAGTGTCTTACAAAGTAATAGCTTAAGAGAATGGGGCTTTGTATCAAAGCTCCCATCTAATAAGTACTAATTATTAAAGTACACCCACACTATTATTCTTTTTAAATTAATTCTTAACACCAATAAAGTAAAATTTAACTCGTAGTCCAATTCTTTATACGGGAATTGGGTAGAGACTCTCAGACCATATTTCTGAGGATATACGATTTTTAAATTTAACATTACAGATAGTAATCTAAGGTGATATTCATAAATTGGAAATGATAACCTGTATGAAACCACTCTACCATATTGCATCTTTAAACATTTTTTACAATAATTTAAATAAATCTCATATATGTTCTTTAAATCCATTTATAGTTAAATATTACTTTTTTTATTATCCATATAAAAAAGCACTTACTGCCTTCTCAGACTTCAAGTGCTTATTCTTCTTTATATAAACGCTAAAATCTCTTTACCAAACCGAACGATAAAACGCACACCATATAAAATCAACACACCCCCAGCAACCACCGAGATATTTTTCAAAAATTTATCTGTCAAAAGATTTCGACCGAAGTGTACCGTGAAAGCCACGTTCAGATTCCAAAGGATAATTCCCCCTAGAATAAATAAACTGTAGAGAAAAGAAAGAGAATGAGACATCGTCTGCGTCATTTCCTGTAAGGTAGAGCCATAAACCCCAAACCAAAATACAATATTTAAAGGATTTAATAACGCAATTAAAAAACCAACGAAAAATGTTTTATACCACGGAGCCAAAGTGGTTGTCATATCTTCCTGCTTGAACGAATGCTGTTTCGATAGGCTGCTTATTCCGAGTTTAATGAGAAAAAAACCGCCTAACAAATATGTAAACACAACCACCAAGTGATGTTGAAATAAATGTTCAGCTCCTAAATAAATGACGACTAGAAACAGGAAATCTCCCGTAACTCCTCCCAGACCGATAAGCCAAGAAGGCCAAAAACCACCTGCAATTCCTCGCTTGATCATCTCAACTTTAATCGGCCCTAATGGTGCTGCAAGACTGATTCCCAATACCACTAGATGAATAATTAGAATAGTCACGTTATCCCTCCAACTCCATAGCTTGTCTTTCTATAAGATATGACCATACCTTTTGAGATAGTCTACTTAGCTGCGAATTGCTGCATAACGGCTCGGTAAAAGATTGAACTATTATGACTAAATACTTATCTAGCACATTTAAATGAAATAATAGGTTTACATACCAATAATTAGGGGCCTTAGCTTATAAGAATGACATTACTTTATTAGGAGGAGAGTTGAAAATCAACAATAATACGAAAACAGTTGAAAACAAGGTAGAGAATAAGCTAAACAAAATGAGCCAAGAAAAGAAAGACAGCATTCTTGCTAGCTTTACCGAATTCCAAACGTACTTAGGAGATAAAGTTTCAAAAGGTGAGAAACTAAGATTAAGTGATAATCAGCTGACTTTAGCTTTTATTGATTAAATATAAACATTAAACAAGAATGAGTTTATATGAATATGAGAACGTGAAAAAGCACTTATCATCTACAGGAGACAATTAAGTGCTTAATTTTTTCAATGTTTATTCATTAATTACCTTACTGCCTCTTCTTCTCTCCCCATATCTTTCAAAGGTCTGGTAAGTAAATAGCAAGTGGAGTGCCTTCATACATGGACAATTCAATTAGTGAGTTTCATTCAACCAGTACCACTTCGTGCTATGTAAATATCCTCAAAACTAAAGGTATTATCGACTACACACTTAAAACTTCAAGAAGTATAAGAATTATTAAAAGTAATCAATGACCCATTAATGCATACTGTTTTCGAAAAAAATAACACGCGTATAATGCACGCGTGTTATTTCTTCTTTATTTGCTTATAAATGATTCTGAGCCCTAACAACATAAGTCCAAATGATATTCCATATATCATTATTTCTGCTTTTAAAGCTACATTAAAAATAGTGCAAGACAATCCCAAATTAAGTCTTTTTTTTATTACTTTGTCACTTATTGAATTTCCATTATTCGTCCTTAAATTTCAAATGTAAAATGAGGCTTTCTAAACTATTGGCTATCTTTTTGTACTCATTTAACTCAAAATCTTCAACAAAAATCTCACCTGTATTGTTGTTTACTACTAATAACATCCCATTTGATTCATAACCGATTGGTATATACTTAAAAGTAAATTCTTTAGATTCTACATAGTCTTTAACAAGCGAAATGAAATAATCTGGTTCAATTCCTGGAATAACAGGGTGTAAATTAACATTATAAGAAGAAATCCAGCCTGTTAATTCTAAAAACCAATACGAATTAAAATACTCCTTAACTGAATTATGTAACTGAACATTATATTGACCTTCAATTTCATCGAAGTTAAATTTCATACTCTTCTCCATTGGTTTCCAAGAAATATATCCATATTCGTCTTCTGTACCGGAGTATATAAATTCAGCCACATCTTCGTTCCATACTATTTTAGGTAATGAATTATTGTATTCCATCCATTTATCTACAAATCTTTCAAAATAAGCTTTTATAACCTCTTTCATATTGGAAATCACTCCTTAATAAATTTCTGTAATAACTCTGAGTAAACTTTATCTTTCCCCCATATTCCTGCTTCTTTTTCTATATTATGAATTCCACCGGAACCTGGATGTAATTTTTGAGGCACTGGAAACGCTTGTCCACCTCCACCAATATGGTGATGAATTAATTTGTCTCCTTTAACACCTTTAAAATCATACTGGGAGAAATATTCCCTAAATACCTTATCATTAACTGGACTATCGGTAAACGGATTCCTTCCCTCTATTATTGCTCTATTATTTGGGCTAAACGCTTCTGGGTGTCTATCAAGTAGTTCACTCCAAAAATACTTTAGATCACGTCTCCACCCCTCAGCATTAGTGTATTTTTCACCTTTTCCACCAAATGGCATCTCAACAACTGTACGTTGATCTGCAATATAAATTGGATCTATATTTTGAAGGTCCACACCACGATATGTTCTAATAGGGTCATTAATATCTTCTATCTTCTTAACCGTTCCTTTAGTACCCTCAGCAACCTTCTCATCCCTAACCTTCGTCCCAACCCCATTACCACCATCCACACGCTCAATAAACTGATACCCGCCATTCCCCTTCACAGATCCAACACCTGGATACACTAAACGATTATCCAGCTTATTTAGACCCAAGTTCTGCAGAGCTGACTGCGTACGCACATGAATAGCTGCGGCACCTTCATTCAGTTTCTTCGTGGCGGCACCGCTGAGTTGTTCAAGCTTCGTCGTTTTTGCGAGCTTGTCCGCTCCTTTTGTGCCGACTATGCTTATGGCAACGTTAGCGGTTAGGTAGGAAAAGTA
>NZ_KQ758708.1:0-13108 GCF_001457055.1 Priestia veravalensis
ATGAGCCGGAAAGGAAATTGTTACGACAACGCTTGTATTGAGTCCTTTCACGGGATTCTAAAACGAGAGCTTGTTTACCAAACAAAGTATAAAACGAGAGAAGAAGCAAAGAAGTCACTATTTGAATACATTGAGTTCTTTTACAATTCCAAGCGAATTCATTCGACATTGGGGTATTGCACACCGAATGAATTTGAACAAATGTACAGGAAATTCGCAGCTTGATTTCTCCTTCATAAAAAAGTTTAAATCTTATAAATTTAAACTTTTTTATGAAGGCTACCAAGCGAAAGTGCGGTAGAAATCTGTGTCTATTTTCTTGACGTAGTATCACTATTTTGGTAACGTTTATAAAAAAGTGAAGGGGATGGAAATGTGAGAACAAAAAGTTCAAGAACATGGTTTAGTTTACTTCTTGCTTTATTGATTTTTGTGCCAACGGTTGCACCGAATCATAAAGCGGAAGCAGCAGCGCAAAACGAAACGATGATGCAATACTTTGAATGGTACGTGCCCAATGATGGCCAACACTGGAACCGATTGCGCAATGATGCGGCATACTTAAAAAGCATAGGTGTTTCGGCTGTTTGGACACCTCCTGCTTATAAAGGTACAAGCCAAAATGATGTTGGATATGGCGCTTATGATCTCTATGATTTAGGGGAATTCAATCAAAAAGGAACGATTCGAACAAAGTACGGAACAAAAGCAGAATTAAAATCAGCGGTTAGTACTCTCAAATCAAACGGCATTCAAGTATATGGAGATGTCGTTATGAATCATAAAGGTGGCGCTGACTATACTGAAAACGTAACAGCAGTTGAAGTAAACCCTTCTAACCGAAATCAAGAAACTTCAGATGAATATACCATCCAAGCGTGGACTGGCTTTAACTTTCCAGGTCGCGGGACTACGCACAGTCCATTTAAATGGCAGTGGTATCATTTTGATGGAACGGACTGGGATCAATCACGAAACGCCAGCCGCATTTTTAAATTCCGTGGAACAGAAAAAGCGTGGGACTGGGAAGTAACAAGTGAAAACGGCAACTATGATTATTTAATGTATGCTGACCTTGATTTTGATCACCCCGATGTTAGGAACGAAATGAAGAACTGGGGCGTATGGTACGCAAACGAAGTCGGCTTAGACGGCTTTCGCTTAGACGCAGTGAAACATATTAAGCATTCCTACTTAGGGGATTGGGTCAACCATGTTCGTACGAAAACCGGAAAAGAAATGTTTACAGTGGCAGAGTACTGGCAAAACGATGTGAATGCCATTAATAACTACCTAGCAAAGGTAAACTATAACCATTCTGTCTTTGATGCACCTCTTCACTACAATTTCCATTATGCTTCTCAGTCTGGTGGAAATTACGATATGAGAAATTTATTAAACGGAACGGTTGTTGCTGCACACCCAACAAAGGCCGTAACGTTAGTTGAAAATCACGATTCACAGCCAGGTCAGTCCCTAGAATCCGTTGTACAGCCTTGGTTTAAACCGCTAGCCTATGCGTTTATCCTAACAAGAGCAGAAGGTTACCCAAGCATATTTTACGGTGACATGTACGGTACAAAAGGAAACAGTTCATATGAGATCCCAGCTTTAAAAACAAAGATAGAGCCTCTATTAAAAGCTCGTAAAGATTACGCATACGGTACGCAGCACAATTATATGGACCACCGGGACGTAATTGGCTGGACGCGAGAAGGAGACAGCACAAAAGAAAAATCTGGTCTCGCAACGCTTGTTACAGATGGAGCTGGCGGATCAAAATGGATGTATGTTGGAAAACAAAACGCTGGTGAGGTTTGGTACGACATTACAGGTAATCGAACAGATAAGATTACGATTAATACAGATGGATGGGGGAATTTCCAAGTAAACGGTGGATCCGTATCTGTTTACGTTCAGCAATAAAAACAACAAAAATAAGCTCTGCGGTGAAGCATTATCCCGCAGAGCTTTTTAATAGTTAACTCTCAACCGTCGCAAATCGATACATCGTATTTGCAGAGTAAACTTTGTTTTTTTCTAATACAATAGACGGAAATTCTGCATGATGAATAGCATTTGGTAAATTCTGCGTCTCTAAGCATAAACCGAGGTATTCATGACTTTTCACATCGCGAATCATGCCTGTATTTTCAAGCATATTCGCCGTATATAACACGACGCACGGCTGGTCTGTTTCTACGATAAGCTTGCGCCCGCTATCATAATCAACCACCGTTATTTCTTCGTTTTGATTCTCGCTCAGTAAAAACGGATGATCGTAGCCATTGCCAACCTTCACATTTTGAGGATGCTGAGATTCTACGCCCGCTCGAACCTTCTTCCCTTTTCTAAGATCAAACGCAGTATCCGTTACGTTTACTTTTTCACCCGTAGGAAGCATGATATCGTTAAGCTCTAAAAAAGCATCACTCTTCATTGTTAATTCATGCTCTAAAACGTCTCTTTTGACGTTTCCACTTAAGTTAAAGTACGTATGGTTCGTCATATTCAGCAGCGTATCTTGATCTGAAATCCCCTGATATGATAATTTGAGCTCATTCTCGTTCGTAAGCGTATACATTACACTGACTTTTAAATTACCTGGATACCCATTTTCACCGTCTGGGCTATCATATGTAAACTTAACGCTTACCTCATCCTGATTTTCTTTCACTTCAGCATTCCAAATGACGTGGCTAAACGCTTTGTCTCCACCATGAAGATGCTTCTCCCCTTCATTTTTTGAAAGCTCATACGTCTTATTGGCAATTTCCACTTTAGCTGGATGGATTCTTCCTGCTACCCGTCCGACAACTGCCCCAAAGTAAGCCGTGTTATGAAGGTAGCCTTCTACTGAATCATAACCTAGTACCACGTTTTCAACCTTTCCAGCTTGATCTGGCACCTGAATTTTAGTAATGATGCCTCCTAGGCTAATACACGTTACGGACATATTGTTATCGTTAGTCATCGTGTATGCCATCACTTCTTGACCGTGTAGTTCTCCAAACAAGCGTTGTGTAATGTTCATCTGTTTCCCCTCTGTTTCATTAGTATATGTAATGCGTAAGTATAATTGAAAGTATATCATTGGTTTTTATCACCTGCTAGTTTGACCAAAGCAGATACATGTATTGCCCCTTATTCTTTTGCTATAATACAATCTAACGTTATAAAAGATGGAGGTAAATATGTAAAATAACCCATTTGAACAAATGGCCAAACGATATGATACCGAGGACCGAATAGAATTAGCTAAGGTTATTGTTAAAGAGGTAAAAACTCAGTTAAAAGATAGTCAATCAAAATCATTACTGGACTACGGAAGTGGAACGGGACTTGTCAGCTTAGAACTAACGGATTTAGTCGATTCCGCTTTATTAGTAGACTCCTCTGAGCAAATGCTCGATATTGCAAAAGGTAAAATTGCCTATAACGATATTCAAAATGCCAAAACGCTCTGTGCAGACTTCACAAAGAAAGCACCTACTGTTAAAGCAGATATTGTTTTAATGTCACTTGTTCTTCTTCACATTCCAGAAACTAAGCAAGTGTTGCAACAATTATTCACTCTTTTAAATGACAATGGCAAGCTCATTATTGTGGATTTTGATAAAAATTCTAAAATTAGTCATCCAAAAGTTCATAATGGCTTCTCTCACAGCGAACTAAAAGAATTGTTGCTGGAAGTTGGATTTGCATCAACGACAATTCACACTTTTCATTACGGTGAACGTATTTTCATGAACCAAGATGCTTCAATATTTTTATCCACCAGCCTAAAGTAATAAGTTCACTTCTTTCAAAGACATTGCCATTTCCCTAAAAAGATATATAAAATAGTTTAATAAACTGAAAATTCTATATAAAAACCATTCCACAAAGGGGTATGTGAATGATGTCTGAACACTATGAAAGTCTAATGATGGAAATGGAAGCTATTTTAGATGCTTCAAATGATAATATAGTGATAGCTGATAGCGATGGAATTATTTTAAAAGCAAGTAAAAACTGTAAAGAAATCTATGGATACGACTCTAACTCTATTATCGGAAAATCTGCTTATGAACTTGAAAAACAGCAGGTATTCTCACCTTCTGTTACGCTGGCCGTTATAAAGAAAAAGAAGAAAGTTCAGCTGATGCAAAGAAACAAAGACGGTGGATTAATCATGGCAACTGGCATCCCAATCTTTAATAAAAAAGGAATCCTGTATCGAATTGTTAGCTTCTCTCATGATTTAACAGAACTTAAACGATTAAAAGAAGATTATGAACATCTTCAACAGCAACTTAAGCAATACGAAGTTGAGATTCAACAGCTCAAAGAAAAAGAAATAATTCGAAATGGCATGGTAATTAAAAGTAAGAACATGCAGCACGTTTGGGAACTTACTGAGCGAGTAGCTGCAAGTGATGCTAATGTCGTTCTTTTAGGAGAGTCCGGTGTAGGAAAAACTGTCTTTGCTCGCGCTTTGCATCAAAACAGTGAGCGAAAAGCTTGTCCTTTTATTGAAGTTAACTGCGGTGCTATTCCAAGCTCTCTATTTGAATCTGAAATGTTTGGTTATGAGAGCGGTGCTTTTACTGGTGCTAACCATAGAGGCCGTAAAGGGTTAATCGAACAAGCTGATAAAGGTACTCTCTTTTTAGACGAAGTTGGCGAACTTCCACTTGATATTCAAACTAAGTTGCTAAAAGTACTCCAGGAAAAACAAATTACACGTCTTGGAGGAGGAAAGACAAAAAAGATTGATTTTCGCTTAGTCGTAGCTACCAATCAAGACCTAAAAGCAAAAGTTAAAAACGGTACGTTCCGAGAAGATCTATTTTACCGTCTGTATGTAATTCCTATTACCATCCCACCTCTTCGAGAACGCAAAGAAGATATTTATAGCTTACTAAAAATGTTTTTAGATCGTTTTAATGAGCAGTATTATGTTCAAAAGTCATTTAATCCTAAAGCCATTGATTATTTAAGTGGTTATGACTGGCCAGGGAATGTACGGGAATTGGAAAACTTCGTTGAACGGCTCGTAGTCACTTCTCCTACTGATATCATTCATGTAAATGAAGATTTCTCGTATGGTATTCACACATCTGAAACACCTGTTCAGCATAAAAATTCGATTTACCTAAACCAAGACCTAACATTAAAAGAGGCCTTAGCTGAAGTAGAAAAGCACTTTTTACTAAAAGCTGCCAAGGAAAATAAAACTACATACGATATAGCTAAAGAGCTTGAAATGAGTCAAGCAACTGTTGTTAGACGCTTACACAAATATCAAATTAATTCAAAAATGAATTAAAATTACCGTAAAAAATTCATTTTTGAATCAAATCAACCTTATGGATTAAGCATCAAGATGCTGTTCATAAGGTTTTTTTAAGGTTTTTAAACTTGGCACAGTATTTGCAATATAAAAAAGAAAGGACAATCTATTTAATTAAAGGAGCGATTTACTGATGGCTAAGTATGAACCAAAAAACTCATTTGAATCTCCTCGCTTTTGTGGACCACGTACGTTTATGCGTTTACCTTATATTGAACAGCTTGATTATGATATGGACTTTGTCATTACGGGTATTCCGTTTGATTCAGGTCAATCATTTAGAACTGGAGCCCGCTTCGGTCCTCAAGCAGTAAGAGACTTTTCTATTTTACTTCGTCCGTATAACGTAGAACAAAACATTAATATTTTTGATTATGTCTCTGGTATCGACTACGGTGATATTAATGTCGTTCCGGGATATATTGAGGAGACATACGTAAATATCGAAGAAGCAATTACAGAGATTGTTAATAAAGATATTATTCCTATTTCAATTGGCGGTGATCACTCAGTTACGCTTGGAGAATTACGAGCAATTGTTAAAAAGCATGGTCCTGTAGCTCTTTTACAATTCGATGCTCACTCTGATACATGGGATACTTACTTTGATAAAAAATATAATCATGGTACTGTATTTCGCCGCGCTATTGAAGAAGGTCTAATAGACGTCTCCCGTTCCATGCAAATCGGAATGCGCGGCGGCTTGTATGGACCTGAAGATTTAGAAGATGCGCGTAATCTAGGGTTAGACGTGTACTCTACAAATGATTATAAAAAACACGGTGTAGAAGCCATGCTTAAAAAGATTCACACTCGTGTACAGGAAGGTCCTGTTTTCTTAACGTTTGATATTGACTTTCTTGATCCTTCATTTGCGCCAGGAACAGGAACCCCAGAGGTTTCAGGCGCCTCGATTGATGATGCATTGGCATTTGTAAGAGGGCTTGAAGGCTTATCTTTTGTAGGTTTTGATTTAGTAGAAGTACTTCCATCCTACGATCATGGAGACATTACAGCAGCTGCTGCTGCTAACATTCTTTATGAATTTGTGACGCTTGTGGCATTAGCGAAAAAAACCAAAACAAAAAAAGAGTTTCAATCCGTAGAATAATAGAATTCTTAATTCCAAGGAGAGAGTTTCTTCTCTCCTTCTACTAAAGGAGCGAATCGATGAATACAGTTGATGGTTTGGTTATTATTATTTACTTTTTACTGTTAATCTTTGTTGGTATTTTAGGCTCTCGACGAGCAAAAACGTCTGAAGATTATATCGTAGCAGGCAGAAACCTAGGGTTTACCATGTATCTTACATGTTTAGCAGCCGTGATTTTAGGAGGAGCATCCACAATAGGAACAGCTAGGCTTGGCTATGAATTTGGGTTATCAGGACTGTGGCTAGTTGCCATGCTTGGTTTAGGAATAGTCGTCATGGGAATCTTTTTTTCAAAGAAGATTTTTTCGTTAAAAGTGTTAACAATTAGTCAAATGTTAACAGAGCGCTATAATGCACAAACAGGTGTTATTAGCGCATTAGTAGCGGCTATTTATGCAATGATGGTATCAGTAACTCAAGTAATTGGAATGGGAACAGTGCTCCACGTTCTTCTTGGATGGAATCTCACGTTTTCAATGATAATTGGAGGAACTATTGCTCTTTCTTATACTATTCTTGGGGGCATGTGGTCCGTTACAATGACCGATATTGTTCAATTCATTATTATGACAATTGGGATTTTTGCTATTATGTTACCAATGAGTCTTTCCAAAGCTGGCGGCTGGAGCAATTTGCAAGCAGAGCTCCCTACTTCTTATTTTGGTATTAGTAGCATTGGAGGAATGGAAATTTTTCAATACTTTCTACTATTCTGCTTAGGAATGGTGGTGGCACAGGACATTTGGCAACGGTTGTTTACTGCAAGAACATTAAAAGTAGCACGTTTAGGGACTTTAGGAGCTGGTATTTATAGTTTATTTTACGCAATTGCTATTAGCATTATTGGTATGTGTGCTTTTGTAGCCATCCCTGCTTTAAACGATCCACAAACAGCTTTTACAAGTATGGCTCTTGAAACATTACCAACAGGTATTTTAGGCATTGTACTTGCTAGCGTATTATCTGCGTTAATGTCAACTTCATCAGGAACACTACTTGCCTCTTCTACTTTAATCGTCAATGACATTATCAAGCCCCTTGTCCCATCTATGAGTGAAAAAATATTTTTAAAAGCATCTCGCTTTACTACCTTAGCTACCGGTGTTGTGACCATGATCTTTGCTGTATGGATTCAAGACGTTCTTGTCGCATTAGATGTGGCGTACGCAGTGCTATCTGGTTCATTGTTCTTTCCAATTGTATTTGGCTTCTTCTGGAGAAAGGCAACGTCCAAAGCTGCTTTCTTCTCTATTCTATTAAGCGCAGCAGTCATCTTAATCGGACTGGTTGTTCAAGGTATTACAGCCACCGAACCTATCGTTTACGGACTGATTACGAGCTTTATTTCTTTTGTTACTATTTCACTTACTAGTAAACAAACTCAAATCTCTACTAATCCTAAGCTACCAAAAAAACAGTCTGTTTCTTAAACAAAAAGATAAAATCTACCGGACAGTAGAAGGTAAGCTGATGAAAAGGCTTACCTTTTTATTTGTAGAAGTAACATATAGCTAGTTTTATGTATAGTTTTAATGGTGATTATAAAAGCTTGTTTTTGAACCGATATAAGAATGAGCTATTTTCATTGCCTTCTTTAAATCTCCCTTTTCAGAGTAGTAGTAAAAAAGCTTTCTTTCATAGTGCTCAACAAGAATAAAATAACCTATTTTTTTGATAATAGGGTAATATAGTTTCTTCAATTAGTGTATAGTAGTTCTCATTATCGTCCTTCATTTCATATATAACCATTTGAAAATTAATACCTTGACCTGTAATTCCTTCATCATGAAGCTTATCTACTCCAATTTGTGGAATGTTGTCAATCATTTTAGGAGTAGCTTTCTCCCCTTTTGACTTAGGAAGTTCAAGTTGAATTTGAACATTGCTCCAAATTCTTTTTACTTCTCCAGAATTCAATAATTCTTCAACTGCCGCTCCAGGAAGGCTCATTGCTACACCATTAAAGGCATTTTTATACTCATGTTTCACGTTAATCTTACTTGGATCGTATACCGCCTTTTTTTCTTAGTTTTTAATTGATCTATATACGTTTTGAATTCTTTATGTGACTGTTCAACTCTTTGTTTTGCAGTACCTCAAGAGATTTTCTTTTGATTAAGCATTTGTTTTTTCACTTCTACTTTTGCTGGATCTTGCTTAAACTCAACGATAATCTCAACGTTTTCTGAGGTTGTAGTATTAATATCGGGTGAAATAATAAAGCCAGGTCCAATTTCAAGTTGTTGTAAAGCTTCTCTTTGTTCTTTTGATAAATTATTTAGTACTTGTTCCGCTTCACTCATCGTGATACTTGGCTCTTTTGCTAAAGCAGCGTAAGGTGTAGAGGTAGAAATTATCACACCAGCTACTAAAGCACATTTTAGCAAATGTTTTTTTGCTTTCATTTGAATCCCCCTTATATGAAAAATATAGTTTATAAATCGAATCTATATTTATCGTAACGGGATTAAGGAGAAGAAGTAAATTGGCGTAATAAAACGGGAAGAAAGAACCTATTGATGGCAAATAATAACCTTAAAGTTATGAAAATATATGCTAAGAACTCTCACAAAGAGAGTTGTATGTTACATAATATGTTTTGATATCTAGTAAAAAACCCCAATTGCTTCTTTTAGTACAAAGAATGTACAATTTATATAGAAGTTACTTCCAGACCACTACAATAGCCTACTATTGTGAGTGAAACAGCCAAGCCCTTCAATCAACCATAACAAGAAAACTCTCTTAAGTTTTACTTAAGAGAGTTTTCTTGTTACCCTTTAAAAATCACAGCAATCATTTCATCTTCCGTCATGCCGCTATCAACTTCAAACGTGCCTGGACGAAGTTTGTTTTCCACACCTTGACCTTCTACCTTTTTGTAGAACTCAAAGCCGCTTTTTACGATTTTAGCTTTTTCAAGAATCTCACCAACATCAACTGCCGTCATACCAGATGACACATTGATGATCGTACGATAAACCGCCTCTTCTTCTTTTGGTTGCTCTTCTTTTTCTTCTTTCGGTTCTTTTCCAACTGCTTGCACTGCTTCTGCTTTCGCATCAGCTAACTGCTTGTCCAGTTCGTCTTGTGTTTGGACAACAAACCCCTTGTCTTCTAACTGCGTTTGCATCTCTTCTTGTGATAGCTCTTTAGAAGCTGGCTTTGAAGATGGCTCAAGCAAGTACACAATGCCCGTTGCGGTTGCTGCAACGAGTAAACCCATAGCAAAGCTGCGTAGCGTATTCGGTGTCATTATGCCATCATGCTCCCTTCATCTTTCTTCTTCGTGTAAGGAGCCAGCATTTGTTCCACTTCTTGTTGCGTATAGCCTTTCATTCGTCCTGCAATGCTTTCAAATGAATAGCCGCGCTTATGCATATCAATCATGTTGCGAAGGTCTTTGCGTTCAGGTGATTCTAGACCTAATACGCCTGATTTTTCTGCTGTAATCGCCGCATCGATTTCAAGAGTGCGGATGCGATCATTCAATTCATTCATTTCTTGTCCAATTGTTAACGTCAGCTGTTCTAACTGCTGGTCTGTATGAGTTTGTGATTGTTTTGTCTTTCTGAAAGATAAAATAAGCAATAAAATAGCTATGCCTAATAAAATAATTATAAGTAATCCCATGGTAAATCCTCCCTTATCTATACATCGATTATCTCATTCATACTGAATTATACATTGATAAAGTTGGTATTTCGAATCAAAGCCCTAAAACCAACCGATAGTCCTATCAGTATCTCAAGAAACCTTTAGCAATCAAATCTATCTTACTTGTCTTTTCCTTTTCTTTCAATCTTTTATTAGTTCTATATACCTATTATATATAAGTTGGTGCGTATCTTATTGATGTTCATGATACGTATCATACAAGCCTTTATAGTCATCTTTTAACTTAGCGACGTTAGTAGTATCATTGGAAATAACATCAATAACATCGGTACTTACATATAACAAATAGTCATTCGAATAAAATGAGATATACGCTGGTCTTCTTCCTTTTCTGATACTTAAACAATAATTATAAACATCGATAGAACTTAGTTTTTTGATAGAAGCATAGACAACTGCATTATTTTCATCTTCCGCTACTACGTGTTCTTGCCAATTATTCAGCTGCAGAATTCGACCAACTTTGGACTTAGCTGATTGGCGCTTTCCATTGAAAATATATTGCGAAATAAAAATAGCATTGATGTCTTTTCTCTCCTGAAAGACTTCGTTAATGATGCTTTTAAAATCAGCCAGCGATATTTCATAAAGATCAAACCGAATTCTATTGTTCTGATGAACTTGGAAAAAAGGTATCCCTTTCGTACAGTCAAAATCAATCGTAAAATCTTTTAATTTAACCAAATGATATCAAACTCCTCTTCTTTTTAGGTCCCAGTCCTAGGTTTCCAAACGTGTTACCTCACAATATATAGAAATATATTCCAAACATCTTTTTTATTATAGATGGATTTTAGTCAAAATTGAACCTTTATTTTACATGAAACAGCACAAGAATAATTACGGAAACAAAAAAAACCCCTCTCAAATTCAATCTGAGAGGGGCAAGCTTATGCGACTAATTCAAATGATTCCGTTACCTCAATGCTGTTAATAACAGATTGAAGCATTGAGCAATTCTTTCTAGCAAGCTCAATTGACTTTTCGATTTTATCGTGCGGAAGGTTTTCCCCGCTAATTTTGTAGTGTAAATGGATGCTTTCAATGCGATTTGCTTCTTTTTCGTTGCGCGTCACGTCTGCTGAAATGTGAATATCTTTAACCGCAATGCGCTTCTTTTCTAATATTTTGCGAAGAACGCCACCGCTACAAACCGCAATGGATGAAACCATTAATTGAAAAGGACGAAAGCCGTATTCATCATCTCCTGCCACCTGCAAATTTCCAAACGGTAAATCTGTTGAGAAACCAACTTCCTGCATTTTAAATTCCATTTTAAAATACCTCCTAGGGTTTTACTTCGTTATATCACGAAATGGAATAACACTCAAATAATTAAGTTCGCTTATTGTCATTTTCAGATAGGTTCTATAGGATTATACGTGGAGAAAAAACATCTTAAAACGAGGTCACTTATATGAACAAAACGTTGCGAACACGATTTTGGATTTTGGTTAGTCTAGTAGCAATTTCTGGCTTTAGTCAAGGTATGCTTCTACCCCTCATTGCCATTATCTTTGAAAAAGATGGGGTATCATCGACTTTAAACGGATTAAACGCTGCTGGACTGTACATTGGTATTTTATTAGCCTCTCCATTTATGGAGCCACTCTTACGAAAGCATGGCTACAAACCTATCATTATGTGGGGAGGAGCTTTAGTCATTTTATCCCTCTTTTTGTTTCCGCTTTGGAAATCCGTTACGTTTTGGTTCTTGCTTCGTCTCGCGATTGGAATTGGGGATCACGCTCTTCACTTTGCAACGCAAACGTGGATTACAGCCTTTTCACCTGTAGATAAGCGCGGACGCAACATCTCACTGTACGGCCTTTCTTTTGGTATTGGCTTTGCAGTCGGTCCTTTAATGGCCAATTTAGTTAACGTGAGTGAAACGTTACCATTTATTTTTTCAGCTTTCATTTGCTTAGTCACATGGGTATTTTTATTTTTATTAAAAAATGAGATTCCAACGGGTGACGAAGAAGTAAGCACAATGTCTTTTACTGCAACAATGAAGCGCTTTTCCAAAGCCATCAAATACGGCTGGATTGCTTTTTTACCACCACTCGGCTATGGGTTTCTAGAGTCTTCGCTAAATGGTATCTTTCCTATTTATGGATTACGAATTGGCCTAAACGTAGAATTTATTTCACTCCTGCTGACTTCTTTTGCAGTCGGTGGCATTATATTTCAGCTTCCCCTTGGTATGCTGAGTGATAAACATGGACGAAAGTTTGTTCTTCACTGGGTTTTGTTTTTAGGCTCTGGAGCGTTTTTACTGGCAACGCTACTAGAAGCAACAACGATTCCACTGTTAGCTTGTTTGTTTATCGGAGGTATGCTTCTTGGCTCTACGTTTAGCTTAGGAATTAGCTATATGACGGATCTCATGCCAAGCTCGCTGCTACCAACAGGTAACTTGCTATGTGGAATTGCCTTTAGCGTTGGAAGCTTAGCGGGACCGTACCTAGGTGGAACCTTTATCGGATTGTTTGAAGGATTAAGCTTTTTTGTCATTATTAGTTCTGTATTGTTTTTAATTTTCCTATGTATCTTTTTATTTAGTACATCGGTGCAGACATATAAAGAGACTACTTTGTCAAAGTGAATAGAAAAGGAGGCTGGGACATAAGTAATTCAGCTAATGATAAACCTGAACGATTGAGAGTTTCTCACTTTTAATCGTTCAGGTTTTTTGTTGATTGTGAAAACAATGTTGGAAACAGGGTGGAATGGAGCGTAGGACACTCGACTCCTGCGGGAAAGAGAGGGAAAACTGAGATCCCGCAGCGCAGCGAGGAAGCTCAGGTTCCTCCCCGCGGAAAGCGAGTGGCCGTAGCGCAATGGAACGAACGTGTTCAGACAAACCAAAAAGATTGGAACAGCTATTGTTCGTCTCTTAGAAGCAATCATTTTGTTATGTCCCAAACTCTTTCTATTCT
>NZ_KQ758709.1:0-12737 GCF_001457055.1 Priestia veravalensis
CTGTAGACCGCAAAGTAAGTTTGAAGAAATAATAAAACGCACCCCTATTTTTTTATTTCTTCAAGTTTTCTTCTGTTAACTTCCCTATATAAGGAACCTTGAGATATTCCTGTTGCCGAGACGATCTCCTTGATAGAATATTCTTTACTATCATACATCCTAAGCGCAACAGTAAGCTTTTCTTTATCCAACTTAGGTCTACCTAATGTTTTCCCACGCCTTTTACTTGCTTCTAGTCCTTCCTTTACTCGCTCTGCAATAAGGTTTCTTTCTAGTTCAGCAATGACACACATCATTTGGAACATGGCTTTACCCGTAGAGGTTCTTGTATCCATATTTTCTTTTAAAGAAATGAATTGCACCCCCATCTCTTCTAACTGTTGAATAATGTTGAGGATATCCAATGTTTTACGTCCTAAACGGGATATGCTCTCTACTACAACTGTATCGCCTTTACGGATAACATCAAAAAGTTGATGAAGTCCCTTTCGATCTTTAACTGTACCAGTAAATTTCTCCTTAACTATTTTTTCACAACCATATTCATTAAGCATACCAATTTGCCGATCTAAGTTTTGGTCAATTGTAGACACCCGAGCATAACCTATTATCATTTGTAACCTCCAATAAATTTGTATATTTTTATTTTACTAGAGAGGAACTTATTGTAAAGGTATTTGGTAATACTTTTGGTAATTATTTTTAGTAACTGCTAATCTTAATAAAATCAAAGGACTGCAGGGCAATGGGGGGACATTACAAAAACACTGGTTTTTGGTAATGGTATATATTAACATGGAGATAGGTTATTCAGCAATCGGGCCATTTAATTGAATAAGACTTCCAAATAAAACTGGATATTTACAATAAACTCAGCTAATTCTTTCTGTGTCATTCCTTTATCTTTTTTATCAAGAGCAGAAATACAGTCCATTGTTCTGAAGTAAGACCATATGGTTTCATGATACTTTGAAAATAGCTTGTTAGTTTTGCATTTGTCCGATGAATAATAAAGCCTCGAATGCCGTGTAAATCATCCAAATCAACCTCTTATAAACGAAAGATAAGGCTCCATACATTGCAATGGACCCTTAAAACTCTTGCATTTATTTTTCAGGTTCCGGTTCAGACTTATTCTGTATTAATCTCTCTAAAGGTTTTCAGAATTATCAAAATCATAAAAATGAGATCCAAACCGGATAATCCGGATAATATTCTCTGATTCACTCAGTGGGCATTCCTCAAAGGTCAACCTGCAGCAATCTTTGCCGAGGATCTCGCCATAAATCTTTTTGACGGTCTTTTCTTCTCCGGGCAGGTAATACACTATAATCGGAACCTTGGGGTTCGTGTCCTCTATTAATTTTTTAAAATGCTCCGCATAGTATTGCAGCTCCTGTTTCCTCGCTGTTGAAGGGCAACGTTCCAACATTTTCTCTAAATTCATACTTTTGCTTAGGGAAAATCGGGCTTGATATTCGAGCAGCCGCAGCTGCCGGATTCATCTATGATTATACTTCTCTTACAAAGTCAAAAATACAGAGGACAAAAATATGTAAGGTTATCTAACATGGTGCGTGACAAAATTATCTATATTCGGTATTCTCTTCACAAGAGATGTCCAACAAACACCAAAAATGTAGAAAGGAGGGAGAATAATGGATTATGTGTCACCCGGTGATGTTGTCGAAAATATGATAAGAGCGGGCCAAGCCAAAGCAAAACTTTCGCCGAAAGACTTAATCGTTCGCGGAGCGATGGCTGGTGTATTCCTAGGATATGCTACCACGCTCGCTTTCACGGCATCTATACAAACACAAATGCCGATAATTGGGGCGATTTTGTTCCCCGTTGGATTCGTGATGGTCATCCTGCTCGGCTTGGAGCTGGTAACGGGTAATTTCGCCCTCATCCCGGCCGCCCTATTGGATAAGAAAGCAAGGATGAGCGAGATGCTCGCGAACTGGTTTTGGGTATTGGCCGGGCACTTGGGCGGAAGCCTGTTGTACGCATGGCTGTTTGTGGTTGCGACCACCAGCTTTGGTCATACCGCTGAAAGTCCCATGATCGAGCAGTTGATCAAAGTGGCTGAATCCAAAACTCTGGCCTATAAAAGCCTAGGTGTGGATGGACTCCTCACCGCTTTCATTAAAGCCATTCTATGTAACTGGATGGTGGCATTAGGTGCCATCATGGCGATGACCTCTAAATCGACCTTCGGCAAGATTGCTGCCATGTGGATTCCGATCCTGATCTTCTTCGGTCAGGGCTTTGAGCACGCCGTGGTGAACATGTTTGTCATTCCGGCTGGAATGATGGCCGGAGCCCAGGTTTCATTGTCTGACTGGTGGTTATGGAACCAAATCCCTGTCCTATTGGGGAATTTGGCCAGTGGTGTTTTGATGGCAGGCTTAGCCTTATATTATACCTACAAGGTCAAAGGGACATTTGCATCAGAACCACATGTAACATCTACCGAATTAAAAATTAAAAATGGATAACGAAAGGGAGTATATGATATGAGCAAAGTAATCGAAAAGCTAAACGTTTTAGACCGTAAAGAGGCGACCCAGATCCTTTTGGCAGCAAAAAAGCAAAAAGGGTTATCCTATCAAGAACTAAGTGAAGAAATTGGCCGGGACAAGACCTGGGTGGCCGCGGCAATCTTAGGCCAAGCTACGATGAGTGAAGAAGAAGCTTTAACGCTCGTCAAGATTTTAGATGTTGACCCTACCGTTGCATCTGTCCTTCAGCAGTATCCAATGAAAGGCTCCTTGGACTCGGCTGTGCCCGTCGACCCGTTGATTTACAGATTCCACGAAATCAACCAGGTATACGGAACTACGTTCAAAGAAGTCATTCAGGAAATGTTTGGGGAAGGCATCATGAGTGCAATCGACTTCCGGATGGACATCCAAAAGAAGGAGGATCCGAACGGTGACCGTGTAATTGTGACATTTGATGGGAAATTCCTACCTTATAAAAAATGGTGAAAATTGTTCTTTGAAAAGCAATTTAGTCGGAACCCGCTTTGTGCGGGTTTTTTTATTTTGCAACAAAAAGGCTTCGGTTAGGATAGAATGTAAGGGATAATGATAGAGGAATGTTTCGATGAACGCTACGATTAAGTATTTTAAGGTAGAGTCAAACGAGCAGAGTGAAAGGCTGAAGTTGTTTCAAATAAATGAACAGACTGAGCGAATGAAGTATCGGAAAGTATCTATTCCCGTTTTCCAGCCACACCACGGGAAGACTGTGGAAAAGAAATTGCAAGAATGAAAAATTTAGAAAAAGATTCTTTTCAAAGACATCACAAGAAAACTAGAAAAAATTAGAGGTGGTTTCATTGCAGAACATGATTACCACTAGCGTTGGCGGAGGTGCAACCAGCAAGCATAGTGCTTGCAAACACAACAGCCAGCACAGGTTTAGACAATTGGTAAAACGGTACACGATTCAAAAGTACAAGGGAATACATTGTATCTTTCTCACTATGCTGGCGGAGTTAGAGCTGTTGATATTTCGAACCCAAGTAATCCTGTGCAAATTGGGAAATATGTTCCTGCCAATGCGAACATCTGGGGAGTTTTTGTAGATCAGAACTATGTTCTCGCATCTGACATGGGCTCAGGTTTAAAAGTTTTACAAAAAAATAATAAGTAAGAAAACCATACTTATTAAGAGTAAATATTGGAGGTTGTTCGTGAAGTAGTTAATATTTTCCGAACAGCCTTTTTGGTTTTACTTTCAAATGGATACTAGAGAGGGATAAATCATGGAACCGTATTTTTGCTTCAGCCGTGGAAACGCGGAATACGACTACGGAAGAATAGAGTGTTGTTTTGCTGAAACAAAACCAGTTGAAAGAACGTTGTCGATGTTATGATTTAAAGGGATTAAAGAACCCTGGGCAACATTTCTATAATTAGATATTCAACAATCGGGCGCAATACTTTAACAAGGATTGTGTAATTTCATATTTGACACAAATTGCGCAGCAACTACAACAAAAAAATGGAACAGTTATTACTGATCCATTTTGGCTCTTATTTTTTCATGTTTTTGTATACCGATATTTAAAATTAAAGCTACCATGCTCCAAATGAGTAGCACCGTAGAAATTATTACTACTGGCCAATATAACATTGGAGATAAGCTTGCTGTTGCTGTAATACTTCGTAAGCCTAAACCTACAAGAAACACAGCAAGTAGTAAAGGTAAATTTTTAATCATTATAGTCACCTCAAATTTTTAATATTGTTAAATTATAACATGTAAGATTATTTAAAATTAGTATTATTTTATGTATTATGCTTACTTCGTAGTTCAAAGATATTATGTATTAGCTTATTCAAGTAAAGGGCGCTTTTCTGAAGTAAGGATTAGTCTCTGATTAACGGGAAACCAGCTAATATCTTGACAGGTGTTTATTAGCTGGTTTTATTACCGTCCCAAATTATGACAACTATGAGACTTTCAACTTAATAGGTATTCGCTGATCCATATCAAGTTCAAAAGTTCCGTATGGATTGACATGATGATAAAATAAAGGTGTTATTCCCCTAAAATCTTCCGGAGTCATTTTCTTCAACCAATATTGATTATTGTCATAAAGAACTTCTTGCACCATTAAGGTATTCATATAGACTAAGCAATTTTGCAACAATTGAAGTGATAAGGCGGACACCTCTTGATCTTCTATCGAATTGGAACGAATTTCACTGTTTTTTCCATAGAAAATATAGGTATTCACCGAGTTCCATTGTTCCACTGTATTTAATCCTTCATGGATCTCCCTACGAATCTCTTCATAGTGTAAATAATCACATAAAAAGATTGTTTTAATAGCTTTTCCTAATTCACATAAAGCCTGATAGGTTGGATGTTTCGTATCCCTTGTAAATCGCTTTAATATGGATTCGGCAGAAGCAGTACCCAACCGTAGAGCAGTTGCAAACTTAATAATTTGTTCATACTGCTGCCGAATAAGATCCCAGTTAATCGGTCTGCTTAAAGCCTGTTGTAGATGAGGATATTCCTCATTCATGCCGGCTTCTGGACGATATAGCTTTTGAGACCCAATATTTTTAAAACGTGGCATCAGCTTAAAACCAAGTAGATGACAAAAAGCAAAAGCAACAACACTTTGTCCGTGTGTATCGACATAATTTCGGTCAACCTCCATGTCCGTACAGTGGCGAAGAACCCCTTCCATCATTGCTGCCACCTCCGAAGAAAGGCAGGACTTAAGCTGAGAATAGATACAAGCTGACTTTCGATCTGTATGCCAATAGATCATGACTCCATGTTTCTTATAACGAGGGTGCCATTCCGAGAGCAGGTTCTGATCCCAAGAGCCAAAATGTTTTGAATCGGAAGCACATGCAGTGGTAGCTTCTCCCCATACCTCTTTCATTCGATTGTAGATGATATGGTTTGTAACCTCTGCGTTGGCTTTTCTCAAATGATCCTTATGAATAAATTTTTGACGTATATACCGAAGTTCCCGATAACCATCTAGGCGGTTCCCTGCTGAAACAGTTTTCAAACCTGTATTTGTTCCTAATCCAAATAAACTTAGAAGAAGCCGTCGTTGGACAGTTTCTCGATCTAAAATCTCTCGATTGGCTGTGGTCTTAAAGTGTTTGGTGAACTCCGTGTGAAAATCTGTTTCTTTTAATAAATCCAATAGGTTAATATCGGTCCAACGGTTCTTAATCTCCTGTTTAAGCATTGTCACATGTGGAGGTTCAGGTTGCTTTTCGAGTGGAGTAACTCTAATCCATCCCTTGTTATTTCTGGTAGTAATCGCTACTTTTTCATTACTTTGATCTTCTATCCCTTGATTCAATAATTGGAGTTTATCTTTCATCATCTGTATAATATCTTTGATAAAAGGCTCTACATCAAGAGGAGCTTTAAGTGCTTGAAAATATTCTTCCTTGTGCTCATCAAAATCTTGAGGCAGATCTTCATCCGGATTTCGATAACGATCAGCGCCCTCGATCCAAATTTCCTTACAACGAAGTCGAGTGCGAAGCGAATGTAAAACAGCAATCTCATAATTGATTCGGTTCACCCTCTCCATCCCTTTACTATCCGTTTCAACAATAATATCCTTCCACTTAGGCTGAATGACTCCCTCAACGGGAACCTCATCCCCAGCAGCAAAATAACGTTGCCCACTTTCTCCATACTCTCGTATAAGTTGGATAGCCTCAATAATCGGCTGGTGAAATTGATTATTTGAGCGAAAAGTAAGGTTGTTTAAAATTTTAGAAAGAGACTTCCGATAATGCCCTTGGTAAGAAGAGTGCATTTTTGTATAGATTTTTTCTTTGTACTCCCGGTTATTTTTTGTCATGTCCTTAATAATATCTCGAATCATATCAGAGCTAACAATAGGGAATAAGGTATCTTGAATGACCCCTTCTGGATGATCTACGGATGCTTTTAATAGATTGACAATATATTTGTTTTTTCCTTGGACTCTTTCTAATTCTTCTACTGCTTCTTTTCGAGTTGTATTTTTGGCCTTATTTCCGAATTTAAGCGTAATTTCATCCAATAAATCAGCTAAATAATCAATAACTTCCTCATGACGATGCGAAAATAAAATGGCAAGAAGGGTATAGCGAATGGGTGCAGGGTGTGCACGCAATTCCGTTACAGTTTCTGTAGCTGCACGAAGTCGATATTTCTTTACTAATTTCGGAGTCAAATGATGAAATAATCTTGGAGGAATGTGTAGATGCCGAATCGCAAACAATTTTTTAATTTCTATTTCCATAGTGTTTACACTTGGTTTGCTAGGAGAAGATAAAAGTTGGCGAAAAGTTAAAATATCGGATTCCCTTTCCTTATGAAATTCTTCTTCAAAGCCTTCTGCTGATACCTCATCAGCAAAAGATTCCAGTAACGCATCTAATCGTGACCAAGTCTTAGGAGATAGCTGCTGATAAATCGATTCGTACAAATTCTTTTCAAAAATATCGATGGCAGAATCAATCATTCGCTTTAAACTCCCGTTTGAAGGAGGTTCGACTTTCCACTTGCGAAACAGACTATATGCCTGATTTTTTAAATAGTCAGTATCATGTATAAAGTGAACTTGTTCGTTTAACCAATCTGTCAAAAGATCATTGTCCTTTGCCGTTAGCTCTCTAAAATCGAAGAATTCCCTAATTTGCTTTCGATGATAAGTAAAATTTCTTTCCTCTGCTCCCCAACGATATTCTTCAAAGAGCGTTGGAGAAAATCCTAATTGATGTGCTATAAATTCAATGACCACTTTGGGAATATCCTGTTTTTTTGCAGGAAATCGTGCCTCTTGCTGAAAGTACTTTAATAATACTGTAAAGCCTAAACGACTTGCCCCTGTTTTATTTCCAATCAGCTTTCTTTCAATTGGTAATAAGGTAAAATGTTCTAGAAGTTCGTCTTCATTCCAATTTCGTTTCATAAATCCTCTTCCCCTAATCTAAAGTAATTACTAATTTGAGTGTAATCTATTGATTGGAGGATGAAAACAATACTTTGCGGTCTAGAGCAGCTACCCTGTCACTAAGCCTTCAAGGGGTCCAAAAAACGTTTTAACCCTTTTTCATGGATTTTAAATGTTTTTAATTTCATTAAAGAACACCTCGCACTACAGATTGTAGTGTTAAGTGCTCTTTTAGTCAAGAATCATCATTAAATTAAAAAGTTATGCGTGTTTTATCTTACATACCTTTCTACTCTACGGCTCTTTCCAGTAAAAAATCAGACAATTTTTTACTATTTAGTACATAATTATGCTACTAGCCTTCTACACTCTTCTGCACATTTTAAGCAAGCTTCTGCACATTTTTTACAGTGGTCATGGTCATGATTTTGACACTCATTACCGCACGCTTCACAAATTTTAGCACAAGCTTCAGCTAACTCGGAAACAAATGGTGTTCCTCTTCCTAATGCCTGCTCCAAATACGAACAAATATCCGCACATTCTCGATCTAAGCGAATACATTCCACCATCATTTTGACATCCTCTTCCTTTAAACAAGCATCATAACAATGATTACATGCAGTCATACACTCATGTAACGTTTTAATAATTGATTGATAATTTTCATGTGACATATTAAAATTCCTCCTTTAAATCATCTTTCTTTATTACAATAGACGAACATGTTAATTGTTAAACATAATAATTACTATTTTTCATCTGTTTTTAATGTCTATACTACATTCATAAATGTGTAAATATAAATAATAAACTCATCAAAGAATATCTTACTTACTATTAGTTATATAAAAAAAGAGAAAGACAATAAAGAAAAAGAAAGTAAAACTAATAAAAAATTTATTTGAATCTTTTTTAGATATTTTTTCATTATTTTCAATAAATCTGCACAAAATCTGCACAAATTTTATTTACACTATGAGAAGACATTAAAAAATCACATAGAATAATTGGTAATTTTAGGATAGGTTTAAACTGATATAGTTAGGTTAATTTAAGAATAAACAAATTGATATTAACAAAATTAATAGGCATTTTCTTCAAGTTTATACCTCCTAATATACAGTGTAGGATTATTTTACAAATGAAGTATAATGCCTAGAAAAGAGGGATTAAGATGAAGAAACAACTTTTTATTCTAGGAGTAGCTACCATTATAGGGTTAAGTGGATGTGGAAATAACTCAAACGATGATAATAAAGCAAAAAACGAGAATAATTCAAACCAATCAGAAATGGATCATTCAAAAATGAACGAGTCAGAAATGTCTGAAATGGATCATTCTGGTTCGGGCGAAGTTCCTGAAGGGCTAAAAGAAGCTGAAAATCCAAAGTATAAAGTGGGAAGTCAAGCAATTATTGATGCAGACCATATGAAAGGTATGGATGGTGCTAAAGCAACTATTGTCGGTGCTTATGACACAACGGTCTATACTGTTACTTACACACCTACTACTGGTGGAGAAAAAGTAACAAATCATAAATGGGTTATCCAAGAAGAAATTAAGGATGCTGGGGATAAAGAATTAAAACCCGGAACTGAAGTCACTTTAGAAGCAGACCATATGGAAGGTATGAAGGGTGCTAAAGCGACAATCGACTCAGCTGAAAAAACTACTGTCTATATGGTTGATTACACACCTACTACTGGCGGAGAAAAAGTAACGAATCATCAGTGGCTTACAGAAAGTGAACTTTCTGCTGAATAAAGTTTAACTAAAGAAGCACTATTCAAAGTGAAAAGTATTTCTGATCTAAATAGCCCGTTATTATAAGTTTTTAAATTCGAAACTACGTATTGCTAATATAACAAAAATGTACTGATGTTAAATTGCTTAGACCAAACCCATGGAATTTATGAATTCCATGGGTTTTCTTATAAATTTTATTATGCTGCTAACTTTCTACATTCTTACACACATCTTAAGCAAGGTTCCTGTAAGAGCTATTATTTTAGCTAGATATGTATAGCACACACATTTGAAAAATTTAAAAACTATCTGTTTCTTATACAGACAGTTTTTTATCATTATCCTCTATCCCTTTGTTTAGCTTATAAACCGTCTAACTGTCTCCACCAATTATTGATAAGCCCGTGCCAATTATAAAAAAGTGTGCTTCGTGGAGCTCTTGAAATTCGTCCAAAATCACTTTCATTAAAGACATCACTACCTATGACATGAATGGCATCATGTAGAGAAGAAGTTTGTAAAAAGCGTCCTAGCTCATCGGACGAATTGAAGGATGACAAGTTTCTAACAATTCGATTTTCAGCATTTTGAAGTTCTCTGGTCCATTCAGGATGTCTTTTTATTGCGATAGGAATTGAACGCCAAGGTTCTACTAACCTTGGGTTTAACCCTTCGTTATTATACCATTCTAAAGCTTCTTGTATAAAATCTCGGTGAAATGAAAGAAATTCTATTCCATCACCTGAACGTAATTGACTCATATTCATATGTTGCCTATGCCATCTATCGTGTTCAATGAGAAAACTTTGAGGAAAGTTCTGAATTCTAGCCATCGTTAACCCCTCTATATCATAATTTTCTATATAATATGCAACTTTCAGTTAAAAGTTTGTGCTATATTCTCATAAAAAAGCTGATTCTGGCTAGACAAAATTATACCTTTTAAAAAACATTTTTCTAATTTTTACTTGCCTCATGAGGAATTAGCTTTACTTTTAATTTTCTTTTCTACAGCACAACATTTAAGCGAACAGAATTTACTTATAGCTCTTCTTGGTTTATATTCTTTTCCACAGATTGTGCACTTTTTGACTGGATGTTTAATATAAGCTTCTCCCTTACATGATTGAGAGCAATACTTTGCATTTTTGCTATAGCTTTTGAATTCGGAATTGCATACTTGACAGATAAATGTAGCCATATTTATGATCGCTCCTAGTTAGTCTTATATAATATTGTATCATTATATGGGGTACGGAAACGATTCGAGGATTGAGGGGCCACACAGGAAATAATTTACATTATATTACATCCCCTCTTTTTCCTCCATTTCCTTTAGCTTGCGATAAAACGCTGCCTGACTAACCTTTGTAATGGCACATATCTCCTTTACCGTTTTATCTGTTGTATTTCGTAATTCAATTGCGTGGTTCATTCCCGGATGTTTATCCGTATATTTTTTTACTCTTCCTCGATATTTGCCCTTTTGCTTGGCCAATTTAATCCCTGAACGTTGCTTCTCTTTAATCATTTCTCGATCTAGCTCACTAAATGCTGCCATTACAGTTAAAAAGAATTTACCAGTAGGTGTTCTTGTATCAATTCCCAAATTAAGTATAACAAGATGGATGTTCCTTTCACGAAGCTGTTCAACTAGCTGCAGCAACTGAACAGTGTTTCGACCAAGACGATCCATTCGAGTCACAACTAAGGTATCACCAGTAGCAATTTTGGAAAGAAGTTCGTCCAATTGTTGCTTCTGTTTAGAGACACCACTGATTTTCTCCTTCACAATTTGATCTACTCCAAATTTTGTGAGTTGTTCTATTTGGGTATCAAGATTTTGGTCTTGTGTACTTACACGGGCGTATCCATAGATCATATTTCGTCCTCTTTTAATATATATTTTTGATAGGTGTTATTGAGAGTCTATCAAGTTAATATTATCAAGGAGTCCGTATCTTATCAATAGGGTGTACTCTATTGAAATTGTGAATGATAGTGACTTAAACTAACGGGGCAGGTTTGTTGAAGAAGAATGTCCATATTCTACCTAAAGGCTAAATAATTGTTTTCTGATAAAATGATGTGTATTACAGCCTTTGAGGAGGAGAAAGATTGGATGCTTTGGTTGTTGGATTATTGTTTTTAATTCCAGGAATAATCTTTTTCATATTAGTTTTGTTAAAATATACGGAAGAGGAACATTGGAAGGAAGTTAAGAAGTGGAAATGGATAAGAAATGATACCTATGCTTCTTGGTCAGAACAGGATATGATTCTTTTTCACAAAATAGCGAGTAAATCATACATCGCAGCAAAAATAATTCTTATCCTGTCATCCATCATTCCAATTGTAATAGGTGCCTTTGCTTTATGGGTCTTTTTTTCGTAAATTGACTCCTTTTTCAGCTAACGGATGCGTTAGTTGATTAAGAATAACTAAAAAAGTCGATTCCTTGAGATGAAAATCGGCTTTTTTAATAGGTAACATTTCCTTAGCGTTGTAAATCCGCATTTTCCTGACGCAACCCCTTTTTGGTAAGCTTCACCGTTTACAATTTGCACAAAAAATAAACGAATTATTAAGGTTGTGAATAATAAAAAAACGACAATAAATAAAATATTCATCTTAAAAGAAAACTTCGCTTTTTCCTTTTTATTCATCATATTACCTTCTTTTATGAAATTTATATCGAATGCTCTCGTTAAGCACAAGAATTCTGGAGAAAAGAGATGAAAAGAAGAAAGACATTAGCTATTCTCTAACCAGATTATGAATACTTTGATTTTATTGTTATTAACCAATATAACAGGGGAATTTGGAGAATTTATGTAGTTCAATAAATGTTTTGAAAATAAAAAGATTTTGAAGGTGCTTCTTTCTTCTTTAGTAATTGGGAAGAATGAACAGAAAAGCACTGATTGTTAATTCTCCACAGATTCTTCAAAAATAAGTATTACGATATAGCTTAACAAGTTAAATACTCTCCGAAAATAAAGCATCTAGAGATGTTTTATAGACGTGCTTAAAAAAATTTCATCTTAGGAGTGAGAGGAAAATTGAAATTAAATTCATTATTAGAAGGCATTATAAATAAAGAGCTATTAAGTAATATAGAAATCCAAGGTATATGTGACCGTCAAGTAGAATGAAACAATTTTTGCTCGTTATTTTGAAACACTTTGTTCCCCAAATATGGTAGAACGATGCTTCATACGATAACTATCTTCATTTAAATGAATGATTTCTACTCGGTGAAGAATCCTATCTAGAATTGCTGTTGTTATAGCTTGATCACCCAATAATTCTCCCCATTCTTTTGGTGCCTTATTAGAGGTCAAGATAATGGAAGACTGATTATACAAGTCATTAATTAAATGAAAGAACATATTAGCTTCTTGTTGATCCATTGCCATAAACATTAAGTCATCTATTATGACTAAATCAGCCTCTCTAATTCTTTTCATTCTTGCTTTTGACTTTCGTGTGATTTCTTCTGTTTTCAGGTTATGAATTAAATCTCCCATTGATGTGAATATC
>NZ_KQ758710.1:0-12097 GCF_001457055.1 Priestia veravalensis
TACGGAAAACGTAAGATTGACGTAGAACCAGTTTTTGGATATCTGAAGGCTAATTTGCGTTTCACTCGAATGTCCGTAAGAGGCAAAGAGAACGTGAAAAACGAATTAGGGTTTGCGTTCATGGCGGTGAATGTACGAAAGTACATCGCCTCCAGCGTAAAATGTGCATAGACCAATCAAACAGATCAACAAAAAAGGGTTCTCATCATCAAAATGCGATGATGAGAACCCTTTTTCATTATTTTTGGCTAGTTATGTCCCAGCCTCATTATTTTATTCAGGCTTATTATTTGCCTTTGAATCTGGTGTAAAAGATGCTTTATAGCCTTTATATTTTACTTCAGTGACCATTCCAGCAGAAGCATGATGTAAATCATGACAATGGAACATCCAGTTTCCAGGATTGTCAGCTTTAAATGCTACAACATATTCTTCACCTGGTTTAACATTAAGCGTATCTTTCATCAGTGGTGAACCTTCTATAGGCTTTCCGTTTTTACTTAGTACTTGAAAGAAATGTCCATGTAAATGCATTGGATGATCAGCTGATTTAGATGTGTTTTTCAACGTTACTTTAACTAAATCGCCCTCTTTTACATCTAATGGTTCAGTATTAGGATAGGTTCTATTGTTGATTGTATAAACCATGCTATTGTCTTTCATAGCTGTACCAAGATTCATTTTATAATCAACGTCAAATTTAGTATCAAGAGAGAATTCACTTTTTGTAGTTTTACCATATTTAGTGATATCTACATTTGGTAAAGACTCTTTTGGATTTAATTTATCATTTGCTTTCTTTGAGTTATCATAAACAATTTTAGCAACCATATTTTTAGCAGCATCCGTATCATCATGAGATTCAATATACGATGTTCCTGAGTTGTTAGCTTTAAATACTAAATCATATCGTTCACCTGGAGCGACTGTCACCGTTTGATCTTTTATAATAGCCGGGTCATTAATTGGTTGCCCATCTGTTGAGACAATTTTAAAGTCATATCCATGTACATGTATTTTATGAGAGATATATCCTGCATTTACTAAACGAAGTTTCACAGTGTCTCCCTCTGTAACTTTCAGGGTTTCCATATTTTTTGCACTTTTTCCATTAATGGTATAAAGATCATACATGCTCATGTCTTCTTCCATGTCCATGTTCATCCCATCCATGCTTTCAGTTGAGTCATCTGTATCTTTGGTATCTTTATCACTTGTCATGGAACCATGATCCATACCTTCCATACTGCTCTCACCAGATGAAATCCATTCATCTAATACAAGTGTGTAATCTTTATCCACTTTTTCTTCATCTTTTCCTTCTACAATCAACGTTCCGTATAAGCCTTTATCTATCTGGTTTACACTATCTTGATGAGAGTGGTACCAATATGTTCCCGGAACAGAAGCTGTAAATTCATAAGTGAATGTTTTGCCAGGCTGTACAGCATTCATAGTGACCCCTGGAATACCATCTTGACTGTTTGGTACAGGAAGCCCATGCCAGTGAATTGTAACAGGTTCAGATAATTCATTTTTTAAATTGACTTTAACTTTATCCCCCTGTTTAACTCGAATTTGGGATCCAGGTACAGAACCATCGTATGTCCAAACAGGTAATTTTGTTCCATTTCCAAAATCATGTGTAGCTTCTTTAGCTGTAAGAGTAAATTCTTTTCCTGTTTTCACTTTTGTAGTTTGAGTAGAGGGAAGGTTTTCTGTACTGTTTTCCTTTCCCTTACTTGCATTCATATTGGACATATCTTGATCTGACATATCCTCTTCATTCATTTTAGACATGTCATGCCCTTTCATACTTCCTTCACTGTTGGAGCAAGCAACCCCAACAATAGCGAGTAATACTAAAATTAAAGTAAGCCATAATTTTTTCACTACGGCACCTCCATAATAATTTGATGTATCTATAATTTAATTTATAATTGTGCAGAATGTTTGCAGATACTGTAAATAATTAATTTTTTAAGAAATTTGTCTAAAATTAATTTGGATTTATTATCCTATCTGCACACTTTCTTCACATATTTTTTCTAAAATTTGCTTAAGGCTAAGTTAAAGGACGTGAAAACATGAATAAAATTTCAATAAAACTTGGCTTACTGTTTTTAGCTTTCATTTTAGTCATTGAAGCAGGCCTATTTTTTTATCTATATAATGGACTGGCTAATACTAGAATTTCAGAAGAATTAGAGGGTTTACGTTTAAGAGGAAACAGTCATCGTGACGTCCTGGAAAAGCACCACGACCCAGCTACTCTAAGTCATGTTGCTCTAATGGAATCAGAAGCAGAGACAGATGTAATTATTGCGAATGAAAAAGGAGAAATTATACGTACCTCTGCTCCCCTACTCAAAGGGGCTAAAGAAGCTGTAGAGCAATGGAAGGGGTCTTCTTTGGCATATCAAGGAGAAATCATGCAAGGTGACTGGAAAAGTCAGCCCTATATCGCTACAGCTTCTCCAATCAAAGTAAATAAACAAAGCTATGGAACTGTCTATATGTTTAAGGATACAAAAGATATTCAAGAAATGATTGCGAGGCTTCAACATCATTTTTATGTAGTTGGAGCTATTTCAGTAGTGTTTTCAATTATCACTATTTTTGCGCTCTCTAAATTTATAACCATTCCTCTTATAAGGATGAAACAAGCAACTCAAAAACTTAGCCAAGGGGACTTTTCTGTAAGATTGGGCGCCCATTCAAGAGATGAATTGGGTCAATTAGGCACATCAATTCAAACCTTAGCTAACGAATTGCAACGCTTAAAGCAAGAGCGTAATGAGTTTTTAAGTAGTATATCCCATGAGCTACAAACGCCTCTCACGTACTTGAAAGGTTATGCTGATGTGGCTAAACGTCAATCGAATAGTGAAGATGAAAGAAATAAGTACCTTAACATAATCCAAGAGGAAGCCCAAAGGCTGTCTCAATTGCTCAAAGATTTATTTCAACTCGCACAACTTGATCAACATACGTTTTTAATTCAAAAACAAAAGATTGAACTCTACACTTACTTGAAAAATATAGTTGAGCACTTTGATTTAGCCTTAAAAGAAAAAGATATTAGGTTAGATTTCAATTGTCCAAAAGGAATTGAATTTAATATTGATCCTGAAAGGTTCCAACAAGTGGTTGTCAATTTATTAGACAATGCATTAAAGTATTCTGACGATGAAACAGAGATTTCATTGAGTGTAGAAAAGTTACCAAAAAGAGTTAATATTGTTTTTAAAGATCAAGGAATAGGAATTCCTTCAACTGACTTGCCTTATGTTTTTGATAAATTGTATAGAGTAGAGAAATCTAGATCAAGAAAAAGTGGGGGCCATGGACTAGGGTTATCTATTGTAAAAGAAATTGTAGAAGCACATGGTGGAAAAGTAACAATAGAAAGTAAATTAGGACAGGGAACAACCGTTAAAATTTCACTTCGAGAGGATGTTTAGAATGCCAACTATTTTATTAGTTGATGATGAAGTAAGAATGTTAGATTTACTTGAACTTTACCTTACTCCTAATGGATTTACATGCATTAAATTTGATTATGGAGTAGAAGCGTTAAGCTACTTGGATAAGGGAAACAAGGTAGATTTAATGCTTTTGGATATTATGATGCCTGAGAAAGATGGATGGGAAATATGCCAAGAAGTTAGAAATACTTCTAATATTCCAGTTGTAATGTTAACAGCACGTAATCAAACCGGAGATATTATAAAGGGGCTTAATACCGGAGCTGATGATTATATTGTCAAACCTTTTAGTGAAGGAGAATTAATCGCTCGTATTAGAGCTGTTTTACGTAGGTCTTCAACTGAAAAAGAAGAAATCACTTATAAAGGATTACTATGGAGTCGAGAATACCACTTTTTAAAATATGAAAATGAAGAAATACAGGTTACGCCAAAAGAGTTTAAATTAGTAGGCCTACTATTACAGCATCCAAATAGAGTATTTAATCGTGAAGATTTACTAACTTTAGTATGGGGATATGATGCTGAAATTGAGGGGCGTACAATTGATTCACATGTACGTAATGTAAGAGATAAACTGCGCAAGGCAGGCTTCCCAATAGATAATCACCTCCAAACGGTATGGGGCTTAGGATATAAGTGGGTGGATAAGAATTAACAAAGTTATACAGTCATTAACAAGAGAGATGCATCAATGGAAAACGAAATAGAGTACAATATTTCATTAGAAAAATTACATAAAATATTATGAAAGGTACTTTTGTAAATTATTATGGCTTTCACTGCTGCATGCTATAAAGTGAAAATTTCACTTTTATAAGTACGTGTGTTTCCTCTTAGATTAACAGAACAACCCTACTGTACTGGAGGATGTTCATGAAACATATTAAGGGAAGAAGGCCTATAGAGAAGCCTGAGCGATATACAAAGCGATCAATATTTGCTTTTATTATTATTTTTTCATCTCTTATAGCTGTATTAATTTTGAATCCAGTTTCAAAAAATTATGTATATACTCATACACTAAATCAATGGATACGAAATTCTCCTGGGGAATCCATGATGTATATCATAGGAACTGAAAATAAATATTTTAGACAAGTGCTTCCAAATGATAGTAAGCCGCCTAATACCTTATCAGTTATTATCGAACTGCTTACAGATATACAATCACAACGAACTGCCAGCCTCCTTCTAGATGAAATACCTGGATTTAAAACTTTTGACACAAAAATCATTGTTGCAGGAGAAGGAACGAATTACAGCAACCTCCCTATTGAATCTTCCCCACCAATGGATGTGTTGTTGAAAGAAATAGAATTATCAGAGGAAAATTTAAAAGAAATAGAAGAAACTGACCAAAATATCGAACATAAACACGAAGAGCCTTCAAAGACTACAGAAGGTAAGAAAGTAGCCTTCATTTATCACACACATAGCAGAGAATCCTTTTTACCTTACCTAAAAGGAGAAGATAATCCTGATAATGCTCATGACTCTAAAATGAATATTATGTTAGTGGGAAAAAAATTAGGGGAACAGTTAGAACAAAAAGGGATTGGAACTGAAGTAAATACTACCGATATAGTAAAAGAGTTAGAATCAAAAGGGTTAGATTATCGTAGCTCATATAAGATGACCAGAGAAATTTTACAAACATCTACTAATCAAAATAGAGATTTAACGTTCTTTTTTGATTTACATCGGGATTCTCAAAGAAGAGCAGTAACCACAAAAAAAATTCAAGGAAAAGATTATGCACGATTATTTTTTATTATTGGAACAGAGTACAATAATTATGAAAAGAACTTACAGTTTGCTAAGGGACTAAATACACGCTTAGAGCAGAAATATCCTGGTATATCAAGAGGTATATTTGAAAAAAATAAAAGTCAAGGAAATGGCGTATACAATCAAGACCTATCAACACATTCAATTATTATAGAAGTCGGTGGAGTTGATAATACACTAGAAGAAATGTACCGTACAACAGATGCTTTAGCAGAAGTAATCGCTGAATATTACTGGCAAGCAGAAGCTGTTTCAAATCAATAAGAAAAACAGTACTTATAAAGGTAAATTGAAGAATATCTCTGTAATCTTTTCTGCTTATTATAGAGCTATTCTTCAATTTTTTTTTAAAAAAAGGCATTTGCCCCTTCACATAGGATAGGGGGGTACCATATAATATAATATGAAAGGAGGAAATTAAATGGCTACATCAGAAGAAAGCAACAACTCAGAAAGTTGTTATTCTATAAATAGTGAACGAAAAAGTCATCATTCTCCAGAAGTAAAAAAAAACCTAGCAAGTCGGTTGAATCGTGTTGAAGGACAAATTCGTGGTATCAAAGGATTAATTGAGAAAGATACTTATTGTGATGATGTCATTACTCAAATCGCGGCCGTACAGTCTGCTTTAAATGGTGTAAGTAAAATATTACTTGAAGGACATCTTAAACACTGTATAGTAGAGCGTGTCCAAGAGGGTGACAAAGAAGTAGTAGATGAATTATTGACAACAATTAAAAGATTGATGAAATAAAAAAGGAGATGTTAAGAATGGAAAAAGTAACGTTATCAGTTAAAGGGATGTCTTGTGGTCATTGTGTGAAATCTGTTGAAGGTAGTGTTGGTGAACTTAATGGTGTCCAACACGTAGAAGTAAATTTAAGCGAAGCAAAGGTAACTGTAGAATTTGATCAAAACAAAGTATCTTTAGAGTCAATTAAAGAAGCGATTGATGACCAAGGTTATGAAGTAGCCTAAATTAAAATAGCGTGCGAATTTTTACGCACGCTTCCTTTAGGTATTGAATATACCTAGTAGGGGTATAATAGGAGGTTATAAAATGAACGAACAGCAAAAAGAAACCACTTTACAAATTAGCGGTATGACCTGCGCAGCTTGTGCAAATCGTATCGAAAAAGGATTAAAAAAAATTGAAGGTGTTCAAGACGCTAACGTAAATTTTGCGTTAGAAAGATCAACTATAATATACGATCCATCAAAAACAACTACTCAAGATTTTGAGCAAAAAATTCAAAAATTGGGCTATGACGTTGTAAATGAAAAAGATGAATTTAGTATTACAGGTATGACTTGTGCAGCTTGTGCAAACCGAATTGAAAAAGGATTAAATAAATTAGAGGGAGTCTCAAAAGCAACAGTTAACTTTGCACTAGAGACAGCTACTGTAGAATATACTCCCTCCCAGGTAAGTACAACAGATATGATTCAGCGAGTAGAGAAGCTTGGATATGGTGCTACATTAAAGTCAGAAGAAAAAGAAGAGGATTTGAATCATAGAGAAAAGGAAATTGCAAAGCAAAAAGGGAAGTTTTGGTTTTCACTTATTCTAAGTTTCCCTTTGTTATGGGCAATGGTTAGTCACTTTTCGTTTACTTCGTTTATTCCATTGCCAGCCATGTTAATGAACCCTTGGGTTCAATTAGCTCTAGCAACACCAGTGCAGTTTATTGTAGGTAAACAATTTTATGTAGGTGCTTTCAAAGCGCTTCGTAATAAAAGTGCCAATATGGATGTTCTCGTCGCCTTAGGAACGAGTGCAGCGTATTTCTATAGTTTATATGTTTCAATCAAATCAATAGGTTCAAACGCTCCAATGATTGAACTTTATTATGAAACAAGTGCCGTATTACTCACGCTTATTATATTAGGTAAGTTATTTGAAGCAAATGCTAAAGGTCGTTCTTCGGAGGCCATCAAAAAACTTATGGGTTTACAGGCAAAAACAGCGACCGTTTTACGAAATGGAGAAGAAGTTGAGATTCCAATTGAAGAAGTACAATCAGGAGATATTGTGTATGTAAAACCAGGTGAGAAGGTACCTGTAGATGGAGAAATTGTAGAAGGTCAATCAGCTTTAGACGAGTCCATGTTAACAGGAGAAAGTGTTCCAGTAGATAAAACTGTTGGAGATGCAGTTATTGGTGCAACAATCAATAAAAATGGATTTTTAAAAGTAAAAGCAACTAAAGTTGGAAGAGATACAGCTTTAGCGCAAATTATTAAAGTAGTGGAAGAAGCTCAGGGTTCTAAGGCACCTATTCAGCGATTGGCTGATCAAATATCAGGTATATTTGTTCCAATCGTAGTTGGTATTGCTATTGTTACCTTTTTAATTTGGTATATCTGGGTTCAACCAGGTGACTTTGCTTCAGCTCTAGAAAAATTAATTGCGGTATTAGTTATTGCTTGTCCGTGTGCACTAGGGTTAGCAACTCCAACTTCTATTATGGCAGGATCAGGTCGTGCTGCAGAGTTTGGTATCCTATTTAAAGGTGGAGAACATTTAGAAACTACCCATAGAATTAATACGATTATTTTAGATAAAACAGGTACAGTGACGAACGGTACTCCGGAATTAACTGACATATTTGTAGCAGACGGAATTAAAGAACAGGAATTTTTAGAGTTAGTAGGTTCAGCTGAAAGACAGTCTGAGCATCCTCTTGCTCAAGCTATTGTAGAAGGGATTAAAGCAAAAGGGACTGAATTAGCTAGTCCTTCAACATTTGAAGCTATTCCTGGTTTTGGAATTAAAGCTGTTGTAAATGGGAAAGAGTTATTAATTGGAACACGTAAATTAATGAACCAAAATAATATTCAAATTGAGAATGATTTAGAAAAAATGATTGAGTTAGAACGTGAAGGAAAAACAGCCATGTTGGTTGCTATCGACGGGCAATACGCAGGATTAATTGCTGTAGCTGATACTATTAAAGAAACTTCAAAAGAAGCTGTCACTCGATTAAAAGAGATGGGCTTAGAAGTCATTATGATTACGGGTGATAATAAGCAAACTGCTCAAGCAATTGCTCAACAAGTAGGTATTTCACATGTAATAGCAGAAGTATTGCCTGAAGGCAAGGCAGAAGAGGTAAAGAAACTCCAACAGCAAGGTAAGAAAGTAGCCATGGTAGGGGATGGCATTAATGATGCTCCTGCTTTAGCTTTAGCAGATATTGGTATGGCTATTGGTACAGGTACCGACGTAGCAATGGAGGCTGCTGATATTACATTAATGCGTGGAGATTTAAACAGCATTGCTGATGCAATTTTTATGAGTAAAAAGACAATCCAAAACATTAAACAAAATTTATTTTGGGCATTTGGTTATAACACACTCGGTATACCGATTGCTGCGATTGGTTTATTAGCTCCTTGGTTAGCAGGCGCAGCGATGGCTTTCAGTTCTGTTTCTGTCGTTCTTAATGCACTAAGATTGCAGAGAGTCAAATTATAAAGGAGTGTAGGTAATGAAAAAGTGGATTATTTCAGCTGTTTTATACCTTGTCATTGTTGTTGCAGTTTATGCTATTTGGTCCAGTTTTAATCAGCAACCAATGAATGAGCATCAACAACATCAATCGATTTCGGCTCCAATGCCAATTGAAAAACTTTATAGTGACAGGGTGTTGTAAGGATGAATATGCAAGAAGTACAAAGGCATATATTAATTTGTAATGGGAAAAGTTGCTGCAAAAATGGGGGCGAAGAAGTTGCGGAAGCGATTCGTGACCAAATAAAAAAAAGTGGTTATACTAAATTTATTCATACAACTAAGACGTTATGTAACGGTCAGTGTAAAAATGGCGCTATTACAATTTTGTATCCAGACGGTATCTGGTATAAAGAAATGGATGAAGAGTCTGGAAGGAAGCTTATTGAAGAAATAAAGGAAGAGCTTCCTTTAGAGCAAAAAATTTTATTATACTACGAAGAACAACACTTTATTGAGAAGAAAACAGAATAGTGAAAAGAGTTTAGCTTTTCCTTAGCTAAACTCTTTTTTATCCTTGGAAAAGAAAGAACTGTAGTTAAAATAGAAAATTTCAGTACCTTAATCAAATTATCTTCAAACTTTCTCCACAATTTCATGTTTTAAATAGAAGAAGGATTCTCAGCAAGCGATAAGGAGTGTAGTAATGAAAAATATTTTAATTGTTGAAGATGAGGAGTACATGTTAAATTTACTCAAAATACATCTTTCAGATGAATATAATATAACCGAAGCAAAAGATGGGCAAATTGCTCTAGATTATATAGAAAATCAAGTTTTTGACCTTGTGGTTCTAGATATTATGTTACCTCATGTAGATGGTTGGACAGTATGTGAAAGAATACTAAAAAAGGGAGATACCCCTATTATTATGTTAACAGCCAGAAGTGAACTTTATGATAAAGTGAAAGGACTAGAGCTGGGAGCAGATGATTATCTAATTAAACCATTCGAATTTGAAGAATTGAAGGCAAGGATAAAAGCTTTACTACGGAGATATGATCATATTCAAAAAAGAGACGAGAGTAATAATCAGATTAAATTTTTAAGTGGGCGTTTTCTAATAGACAATGAAAGTAGACAACTAACTGTTAACAACCAATTAGTGGAATTAACAGCTAAAGAGTTTTCTCTACTTGCTTTGCTTGCTTCCCAACCTCAAAGAGTATTTACCAGAGAGATTTTATTGGACAATATTTGGGAAATGTATGAATCACGCGATTTACGTACGGTAGATACACATGTTAAAAATGTTCGTATTAAACTTAAGAAAGTGGAAAAAGAAATGAACTTTATAAAAACTGTATGGGGAATAGGTTATAAATTAAATATTCAAGAGGACATACAATGAACTTTAAGAGTGTTATATGGAAACTTGGATTAACAATTATGATTTTATTTTTGATTGTATTGTTACCATTCGGGTTTTCTACGTACCGTATATTCTCAGGTGTATATTCTACTCAAGTACATGAGAATGTAAATGAGCTGTCATTAAATTTATCTAAAACCTCTGAGGCTCCTAACGAAAATCAAGCAACTTTTTACGAATATCTAAGTACTATTACAGAAAAAGATATTATATTAGTGGACAAAGATGGAAAAGTTTTATCAAATAACAACTTATCTGCGTTTAAAAAAGGAAAGAATATACCAAAAGAATTATACCTGCGCTTGAGAGAAAGCAAACATTTTGAAAGGGGCTATACTGACCCAAAAACCAAAGAATATTTCTTTACAGTAGGACGGCCTATCCTAGAAAATGGAAAGTTCGAGGGGGGGATATTAGTCTTTTCCTCAATTGATGCAATTCATCGCTCGCTTCATAACGTCAGAAACTGGATTTTAATTACGATAATTGGCTCTATCTTTTTAGCTCTAGGCTATACATTGTTTGTTTCAAAAAAACTTTCTAGTCCATTAATTAAAATGGAAAAAGCAACAAGGGCAATTGCCCGAGGGAACTTAGAGACAAAGGTTAATATTACATCTAAAGATGAAGTAGGATCTCTAGCACAGGCAATCAATGATCTTAGTATTGAACTTAATAATTATAGAAAGAATAGAAGTGAGTTCTTAGCAAATATCTCTCATGAACTGAGGACACCAACTTCTTACTTAAAGGGATATGCTCAACTTTTGAAAAGACATCAATACAAAAACAAAGAAGAGTTAGAATCTTACTCAAGTATTATTGAAAGTGAAGCAGAGCGTCTTGCCAAGCTAATTCAAGATTTATTTGAACTTTCTAAGATGGAGGAAGGGCGTTTAGAATTATATTTACAACACGTTGATTTGGAAGAAATCATCGAACAATCCATAAAGAAAGTAATGCTAAAAGCAAGAGAAAAGAATTTAGATCTTAGTTATAACATTCAGGATGAGCTACCGTTGATTTTTTCAGATGGATCACGTATAGAGCAAGTGTTATTTAACTTATTAGAAAACGCTGTGAACTATACAGAAAAAGGAAGTATTTATCTAAGTGCATGGCTAGAGAAAGATTATATTTGTGTATTGATTCAAGATACAGGTGTAGGAATACCCGAAGATGAACTTCCATTTATATTTGATCGCTTTCATCGAGTGGAGAAATCAAGGTCAAGAAAAATGGGAGGCACTGGATTAGGATTATCTATTGTGTCAGAAATTATAAAATTGTTACAAGGAAATATTGAGGTACAGAGTAAAAGTCAAAATGGTACTTCCTTCCTTGTGAGACTACCATTGGACTCTACAGAGGAGAAGAGCAATGATGAAATTTAACAGTTATATTGCTCCTATCATTTTCATTCTTGTGGGACTAACTTGCACGGGATATTCTATAGCTTCTGCTTCTAATTTTCACGTTCATTCTAATCCGTATATATGGCTTAAAGAATTTTATCCTCATGTAGCTTTATTGATAGTTATTATTATCTATCTCTTATATATAGTGTTATCAAAGAGAAAGAAACAATTGAAGAATAGGAATAAAGAAAAATAAAGAGGCTGGGACATAAGTAATTCAGCTAATGATAAACCTGAACGATTGAGAGTTTCTCACTTTTAATCGTTCAGGTTTTTTGTTGATTGTGAAAACAATGTTGGAAACAGGGTGGAATGGAGCGTAGGACACTCGACTCCTGCGGGAGATAGAGGAAAGGTTGAGACCCCGCAAGCGCAGCGGGGAGGCTCAGATTCCTCCTCGCGGAAAGCGAGTGTCCGTAGCGCAATGGAACGAACTTGTTGCTATAAATTAACTATTGTAGAAACGTTATGATTCGTCTTTGAGAAGGGAGCATTTCGTTATGTCCCAACCTTG
>NZ_KQ758711.1:0-11802 GCF_001457055.1 Priestia veravalensis
TTTAAAATATCATTCTCCATCTCTAATTGCTTATTACGTTTCCTAAGTTCCTGCAGCTCTTTCTGTTCGGGGCTGAGGTTATCCTTTTCTTTGAAGGAACCAGAGGACTTACTTTGATTAATCCACTTATCAAGCGAAGATGGTGTTAACTCATATTCTCGAATGATGTCTTTACGAGGCTTTCCATTCTGAGATAGCTGCACGATCTGTTGCTTAAATTCTTCGGTAAACGTTCGACGTACTTTTTTTGTCATGTAGATTCTCCTCATAACTGATTAGTATAGTTAATTCTACTTGACCTTAAAATTTCTGTCTAACTAAGTGTAGCCGATCCACTCGCTTATTTCATTTTAGGTGAGGTCATTTCTTTGCAACAAGGTATGGGGATTGCACTCATCTTAATCGGTCTAGCATTATTTTTAATACAGCAGAGAAATAACGAATAAATAACAGCGGTTGTTGTATCTTTTTCATCCCATTTAAAGTAAATCTCTACACCTTCTAGTGGTGGGTTACTAGTATAATGATCAACCAAATCTTTTTCACTTAGTTCAGAAGACAGCTTTTTATACGCAACCACGGTTGGCCGTCCGCTACTTCCCCAAGGCCCTCCTCCATAATAAACACCATAATTAAAATCTTGATCAATAATTTTTGTTTTAGGTGGGAGCGGAATGGCGTAAAATTCTTCAGCAAAATCTTTAGCTGCACGCTTGTCATGGTTAAAAAAATGTACCGTGGCCCAAGAGATTGTAATTACCAGAGCAGCGAGTAGTAAAAGCTTATATTTGTTGTTCAAGTAACAGTCCCCCTTATTAATGAAATCCGCATAAAAAAACCCTTCCCCATGAGAAGAAAGGTTTCGATTTTTAATCTGCTTTCTTAATAGTTAACACTTCGGTTGCTGTAGGAACGAATCGAAACGGTGTACTAATTATTTTTACAGATAAATTCTCGTCGCTTAAGGTTTCTATTAGCTCATTTAAAAAAGGAAACCTCTCTCCTTTAAAGTTTACTAGAGGATAAATCCTTATTTCTCCACCCTTTTTAGTGACTCGAATTAGCTCATGAATGGCCTGCAAATGAAAGTTAAAATCAAATTGCTCTTCATATAAAAATAAAAAATGATTACATAAAACTAGAGAAAAAGTTTCATTGTTAAAGGGTAGATTCGGTAAAGCTCCACATACAAATCGTTTATTGACTTCTTTTTCTTGATAATGGGTTAGAAAAACATCAAAAGATTGTTTTCTAATCTGTATATGCTCCGCTAAGCTTCCATAAGATTCCCAAGAGAAGTTTGAACGACTTCTCTCTAGCTTATCACTTGCCTCTTGCATTTCCTTTTGACCTTTACACATCATGTCTTCAAATTCTAAGTTATACAGCGGATCAACAGCAAAAGCATCATAGCTCTGTTCGTTGGCGCTGGCACTAAAAGAAGAGGCACCCGCTGCAACATCTAGAATTGGCCCTTTTCTTAACAGATTATCATCTAACACAAACATTTTTTCGTACTCTTCGTAGGATCTGCACGTCATAGCAACTCCTACCTGTTCATAGAACGTTTCTTTACTCATCTCGTCTCATCTCTCCTCAGCTAATATAGCAAAATATTACAGTGTTAATTTTATCCTTTATCTTTAGTGTTTTCAAGATTAAAAGACTTCAAACCCATCTAGACACCAAACCGCAACCTCATCACCAGGCGCAGCTACCACAAGCCAGTCGCCGCTCATCCATTCTTCTTCAAGCTGCCAGCATTCATAATTAGGGTCGTGGCCGTTCACAAACAGTACTTTGTTAGATTGTAAGTGAATAATAAGATGTGGCGATGGATTCCCTAATTCAACTTTCACTACCTTTTCCCTACGCATGCTCCAAATATGCTGAAACTGTTCTTTCTCTGTTAAGTTAGGCACTTCCTCCTCGCACGATGGATAATCAGTTGGTTTGGGGTATAAAGTCCAGGCAGTTTCAATTGATAAAACAAAGTCACTGTCTTCTTTTCTCCTGTAGTTGCTAAAGTTTAGAATCGTTGTTCCACTGTCAGACCCAAACTTCACACCATCTACTTGGCTACCAATCAACAAATACTTTAGTACTTTTTCGGCTGAAAATTGCTCTTCTGTTTTCATAAAGAATACTCCTTTTATTGATTTAACCGTTGCCTTTTATAACGGCTGCGCACCGCTTCTGGAATTCTACTAAACACGTGATCAGGAATTCCAGGCATATCTTTGAGGTATCGTTTAGTAGCAGATATATCGTGTAAAAACTCCCAGTATGCGATGAAAAAGTGATGTTCCCGCTCATAAATAAATTCCATCCAGCCTTCTAATTGATGTTCATCTTGCTCATTAAATAAGTTAATACCTGAAAAGTTTTCCACTGTTCCGTCTAAGTACTCTTCGTCATGCCCTTCAATACAACTTTCCGACCTGTCAAACTTAAATTTCTCTCCATTAATACCATAAAATTTTAAATCTTCAAGGAGCTGCTGCTCAACTAGCTCCTTTAACTTTGGTCCTAAAATATCCGCATGTCCTAACTCTTTATAATTTGGCTTCATTGTCTCCTCCATTAGAAAATGCCCCTTTTGTTAGGGGCATTTCATTTATGCTTCTTTACTTTCATTTGTCCACCACTCGTTAACACCGCTTGCTTTTTCACCATGCAGCAAAACCGTTTCTCCGAGCTCTGGAATAAGTAAGTTCACGCCTTCTTCTTTTGCTTTTTGAATCGCTCGTTCTATTGGATCTGTCCAGCTGTGATACGCAAGTGTAAAGGCTCCCCAGTGAATGAGCATCATCGTTTCACCTTTTACATCAAGATGCGCTTGCACCGACTCTTCTGGTCTCATGTGAACCCACGACCAGCGCGCATCATACTGTCCGCCTTCCATCAGCGTTAAGGTAAACGGACCGTATTTATCTCCTACTTCTTTAAAATGAGCATCGTATCCACCGTCCCCGCTTGTATAAAAGCGCGTGTTTTCACCAAGGATAACCCAGCCACCCCAAAGTGTGGAATCACGGTTCAATACGCCTCTTCCAGAGAAATGTTTAGAAGGAGTAAAAGCTAGTGTTATACCTCCTAATTCTACCTCGTCCCACCAGTTCAGCTCAGTAATGTTGTGTGAAGAAACGCCCCATCTCATTAAGTGAGCGCCTACACCAAGCGGCACAAAAAAGTGGTTTACCTTGCACTTAAGCTTTTTAATCGACGAATAATCAAGGTGATCATAATGATCATGCGTGAATAAAACTGCATCAATCGGTGGCATTTCATCAATGATATGCAAAATATCTTGGCTGTAGCGCTTGCTCCCAATGAAGGATACAGGCGAAGCTGTAGGACCAAGCATTGGGTCAATAAGTAGTTTTTTATTGTCAATGCTTAGTAAAAATGCGGAATGTCCAAACCAAGTAAGACTATCTTCCCTACTTTTCACCTTTTCCCAGTCAATCTTGTTCATAGAAAGCTGGTTTCTTGGACTCCGTTCCTGCTCTTTGTTCATAGAATCTTTGATAAAAGACAGAATGTCAGCTGCGCTCATTTTCATGTTAGTAGGCACCATGTTTTTAAACTTGCCATTTTCATAATGAGGAAACCGTTCATAGGCTTCTTTTTGTAGTTTGGTTGGGTTTGCCCCAAACGTTGGATGGACATTAATAAACAGCACAATACCAACGATTAATAAAATTAGAAATAATAATACGTACGCCATGGTTGTTTGCCTCCATTAGTAAACCAAATAGGTTGTGAACCTATTATAGATGGAATATTAATGAAGAAGCAATTTATCTTCCTTGTAACAAGAAGAAATTTACATATGGCTTTGTTTTTCAACAATATATTGCCTATGTTTCCAAATGAGTTTACAGTTAAACCAGTGAGGAGCCAACCGAATAAAACGAGCGGAATAACAAGCAACCACCTGATTTTACTCTAACACCAAAATATCCGTATTTTCAGGGGTGTAACCCAGCAGCCGTAGCATAATCACAATTTGTCCTTTATGATGAAATTCATGAGTGATGGAATGAATTAGTAGTTGGCGAGGTGTTTTCTTTACCCACTCGTATTCTAGCTGATTCATAAGGACCTCACCTCTTTAATTAATTGTATAATTTATCCTTAACTATACACTAATTGGAAATAATTAAAAAGGCCTATCGAGATAGCAATACATATATGTAAAATATAGAAAATATGTTATTATATAGTTATTATTTTCTTTGATAACATGTTGTATAGGAGATGTAAAGCACTATGATTTTTTTAATATTTGGGTTTCTTGCAATTATGGTCACTTTATTTTCAATAGAATCAAACCTGCGAAAAACAGTAAAACAAAATGATAGAATGATTGAATTGCTTGAAAAGCAGAATAGAGAATAAAAAAAGCCGCTAGTCGAAACTCGCGGCTAAAACTGCATATTAACATTTATAAAAACGGTATGGAGTCAAAATTTAATACAAACACTACCACAGCTAGTGCCAAGAGAATAATAGGAACAACCGCTTTTGAAAACGAATCTTTTGCACGAACTAAATGCGTATAGATTGCACCCAGCATCGTCACTCCCAATACAAACGCACCGATTGCGGAAAGACTTTCATACCAAACTCCCCACACGATGACAATAGCTCCAACTACTTCTACAAATCCTGTGAATTTTCGGAACCCACTCGAAAAGCCATACCGCTCAAACTCACTCACCATGTCCTGCGAGTAAAACTTCATGAAACCAAAGAATAAAAAACCAATTCCTAAAATAAACTGCAGTACCGTTGATAGCATAACCACTCACTCCTTCTCCATTTTAAGTCAAAGCCTAAAACTTTTTGAAAAGAGTTTTTCAGCGTAGTAAGCATCAGATCCTATAAAGTAAGAATAAAGACAGAAGCTACTTGTAAAAGTAAATCTTCTTAGTTGCATTATATGACTAAATTGTTAGAACAATGTGTATGAGGGCTTGGTCTTTTTAAATAGATTTTCTGCTATATAAGCTGACAACTAGATAAATTTTACTTTATGTTTTCTTTTATTGACTATAATCAAGTTTGTAAAAAACACACACACAGTTAACAGCTGAAACGATAATACTTCCTACCTTTTTCTTAGGGAATATTTTTTCTAACCAACTTACTGCCATTGGCGTATGTTCAGGTTGTGAGTTAACTCTTTCTAAAAAACATTCATATTCTTGGATTATTTCATCGGTTAAAAGTCTGTGTTTTTCGTTCTACTTCTATAGTTAAGCTTTGAGGTAACTAAAGCCTATTATTTCACTTGAAACATCGAGATAGTAGGCTTTCTTATACTTGGATTTCCTTAAGGTTGTAAATCCGCACTTTTCTGACGCTATCCCATCTTAAACATTTATAAAAAAGTAAAAACTTTCATTAATTATCAGGTAACTCTTTACGATCATCCGCCTCTGGTAGTTTTTCTATCCACCCTTTTTTAATCATAATTCTCCCAAAAGATGAGATCGTTTTCAAATCCCGAAAAATAGAAGCATCACAATGTCCAGCTACATCTATCCTCATACTTGTTACCATAGCTGCAGCATAATACGTGGCGGCTAAATTAAATAAAAATCCAGTATGAAACACCATTAATTTATCTGAAAAAGGAGCTACATCAGAATTTGTAATTTCATTGTCTAATAATTGGGGAGGTTTAAGGTTTTCATACTGAAGGATAGAAGAGAAAATATTTATATTTTTATTAACTGTACGTAAACAATTATCCATAAATTTATGAATGTCTTTATCTTTAATTACTTGTTTAAATCCAATGACGAGAGCCTTAGCCGCAATGCTCTTTTTTAGATTAAAAAAAATGTTTCCCGCTTCCATTGAATTTAAAGGTCTTTTATCTCCGAATAAATCCATAACATATCCTATCTCTGTAACTGATTGACTCCTTTGAGATGTAGAAAAATAGGGAGATCGTTGATAAATACCTTTGGATAAAAGAATTTCAATCGACTTATTATAAATCTCCATAGCATCAATGTTGCATTGGAAATAATGATCTCGTATATCTTTTCTGGCCGACACACTAAAAGATATACTATATCCAGCTAACCCGTGCATTGTCATCTCATGCATGTAGCCTAACCAAAAAACATCTGTAAACAGAGGAGGTGCATCTACATTTACATCTTTTTCAGTAAATCCTTTCGGTGGCTCCAACTTTTCAGACTTAAAAATATTTCTAAGCACTTTTAAATGCTTTTCGGATATATCTAGGGTAAATTCGTATAGAGAATAAATTTCAGGGTCCTTAACCGTTGCCAACACGTATTTGCTAATACAAACAGCCATTGTATCTTGAATATATTGTGTCCATAAACTTGTAATTTCTGAGGACGTTAATCTCATTTTATTATCCAAACCTGTTACCTCCAATACTATATAAACTTATAGTATTGTGCCCCAAATCCTTACATTTATTCAATTGAGTGGTTTTATATCTCAAGGAGTTGTAACGTGGTTAACTCCTGAAGGTAAAGTAGATGGAATACATGTTTTTCTTGGAGAATTAGACAATCTTTTCACATATGATACACCAATAAAAACTCGAGAAGGCATTTTAGATTGGAAAGATATTGATTGGATTTTAAACCCTAATAATCTTGGCATACCAGAAAAAATCCCACACTATTTACCAGCATTACTAGCTCATAAAGGAAATCATTTATTTACATACAGGCAAAGTAAAATGGTCCATCAAAAATTATAACTATTATAGAAATCAGTTGACGTAATGTGGGGTCTAGGTAGCACTTTAATCTAATAATTCCATTTCCTTTCCCTACAGTAACCACTGGAAAAACAATTAAATCTATGCCAACTCAAAAAGAAAAAGAGTTTGGGACATAACAAAATGATTGCTTCTAAAAGACGAACACTAGCTGTTCCCATCTCTTTAGTTTGTCTCAACACATTCGTTCCATTGCGCTACGGCCACTCGCTTTCCGCGGGGAGGAACTTGAGCTTCCTCGCTGCGCTGCGGGATCTCCGTTTTCACAATCAACCAAAAAACCTGAACGATTAAAAGTTATGAACTCTCAATCGTTCAAGTATAGTAAGGACTGAATTACTTATGTCTCAGTCTATTAAATAGCGACGAAATACTGCATCATTTTTGATAGCCCATCCATTTTCTAAGTTTTCTATATTAGCTTTACTGAAATATTCTGGATGCTGCTTATACAGTTCTTTAAAATAATACTTATGATCTCTTAACCATCCTTCTGAATTTGTACTGCTTTTCCCTTTTCCTACAAATGGCATTTCAACAATTAAGTTTTTGTCTGCCATCACTCTTGTAGTAAATGTTCCTTTTTTCGTTACAATTGTATATTCCTTATTTAAAATCTCATCGGAAATATTTCGATAAACCCTGACTGGATGATTAAGATTGGGTTGCGTCCCATTACTCTTAATTGTAAATGCATGAGCTAGATCTTTTAGTTTAATCCACTCAGTAGCCACAGGTATACGTATTCCAGTAAGAGCTTGCTCTACGATTTTTACTCTTCTAGGTAGCGGAAGATTAATCTCTCCAATATTTTTAATTTCATTTTTTAGATAATGGACTGTGGATATAAAGTTTTTTTCATTTTTCTTTATCGTTTTTAATTTTTTGTTTATCGTTTTTAATTTTTTGTTTGTAAATTTATGACTTAACGTGTTTTTAATTTCTGATGAGATATAAGGCCTTTGTACGTTGTCTACACCATTTCCTACCTTTGAAGCAAGTACACCACCTGCTGCAATCCAAAACGATTGAAACAAACTAGCTTGTTGCTGCTCTTTTGTAAGCTTATTTCCTAATACATCTTTACCTGTTGTATACTCGTACATTCCATTCGTTAATACAAGTCCATACAGCCCTTTTTCTGTTTGTTCAAGCGCTTTGAAAGCTTTAGGTGTTTGATAAAGAGCCATCGCATGGTGCGCGGCACTCATGCTTTTTGCGGTTTTGTAGACGACACTGCCTCCTTTTACCGCTCGTCCCGCCCAGCCTACGAACGGGATAAATCCAGCCGCTGCCATGGCTCCAGCCGTCACTCGCTGCGTTGTAGAAAGCTTTGTATGCGTAACGGGATCGACTCCCTCTACGGCTCGCTTATAATCGTAGTATCCGGTAAGTTCTCCTGCAATGTCCAGTCCTTTTTCATACCATGGTTTATTGGCCTGAATTTGTCGTTGCCTTTCGGCTTCAATGGCTGCTTTTCTTTGTTTAATCTCTTGTTTTTGTTCTACTTTATCCTCCACATACCCTGAAGCGATTTTATCAATTTGCTGCTGTGTTTTGTATGCATCGCTATTTTTGTAAGCCTTGGCATCAAAGGCAAGCTGATAAGCACTGCCGCCTTGAGAAGTCAGCTGTTCCAAACTATTTACATTAAACTGCACAGATTCGTAGAAGGGATCTAACATTTCATATTCACTTGAAAGCTGATTATCTAGTTCTTCTACTGCAGTAATGGTATCTGTTCTTTTTTGCTCAGCTGCGCTTATGTCATCTTCAAATGCGTCTGTGGAAAACGGTGTAATATGTATAATATCTTCAATATTGCTTAAAATCGTTTTAAGTTCAGTGTGCTGCTGCTCAACCATCTGCTTGGAACGATTATTGGCAACCGCCAGCTCCTGTTCTAAAAACGATACATCTACAACCGTATCACCTTTTAATTTAGCTTGTTCTGCATAATCTGCAATACTATTAAAATAGGATTGATGTGAAGTTACAAGACTTTTCCAATGTGTTACGGTATCCACCTGTGTTTTATAAAAGCCAATTTATTACATAAATACTAATGAGGTGGCGTTGTTTAAATAAATTATTAACTATTTCTTTTTTAAATGTTTGTGTAAACTTTTCAAAGTCTCATCAATACACTCAAGAGCCCCTATCATTATCTTTTTTACTTCCTTGCTTGGTGTGTAGTTTCCAATTCCAACAGACATGCTGTTTTCAAAAACTTTGAAGCCATTTCCAATTCTATAAGGAGGAAAGTTATGAGTTGAATCATTCCTAAAAATTGAAGCTTTTTTGAACTTGTCGGATTGTTTAATATCTAGCAAGTCTGTATACAAACCTTCATGCTTACCTTTTAAATTAGAGATTGCTGTATTAAAACTTATTTTTTGTCTTCCTTGAGGTTCTAAATCGAACTTTTTGAAGAGTAAATGTCCAATTGTTTCAAATACAGTGAATACTTTATAAAAAAAAATATCTGAAAAGAAATCAAAACTATATTTATTAGACCAGTTATCATTATCAAAGTCAGGGAAAAATTCAACTGATTGTTTTTCTCCCTCCTTCCACCATTTATCATCAGGAATACCTTTTTCTAAAAAATACATTGAGTAAGCAAGTGGAATATTTAATTCCATGATACGATTGCCTAGCATTAAAACCCATTGTTGTATATCTAGATTATCTACAAATGGAGGAGGGTTAGTTTCTAAAGTTGGCTTTTCATTTTTATAGAAATCAATTTCTTTTATTATAGATGACTTAATAGGGTTATCTTTAATTAGCTCCTTTATGTCTTGTCCTTTTGGTGAATCGAACAACTCAATTGTTATCGCCATTTCTATAGTCTCCTCTTAAATATTTTTTAGATATTTATCTCTTTTCAGCGAGTTCCTTTTTATTTTGAATATGAGTTGCAACCACTTCAAAAATTCTTCTTACAACCTTGAGCAAATTGTCCATAATTCCCATAAGTTTTTGAGAGGAATAGTAATGAGTTCCAGAAGCAGTTATTCCACTCGGATGTTTCTCTTGAACAAAATGTGCATTGTAAGGCGGATTATTATGAACAATATCATTTCTAACTCTTGAAGCTTCCATAAATTCATCGCAGTCCTTAATTTCAGATAATTTTTTAGATAGCTCTTTGTCCTTTTTATCAAGAATCTTTACAACTTTTTTGAAAGTGGGACTTATCTTGTTTTTATGAGGTTGTTCTAAATCATAATAATGAAAGACTATCTGACCGAGTAAGTCCAGTGCTGTGAAAATTCTTTGAAAAAGTGCGTCCGTGTGATGTTGAAAGTGCATTCTATTTGTAAACTGCTTATTTGTAAGATTCATTAATGAATCAAGCTCATCAGGAATACCTCTTCTGAAATAAAAAGAAACGTAAGCATAGCTCAAATTAGCTTGAAAAATTCTATTGTTTAAAGAAACTGTAAGGTCAGAAACTGTTATTGGATAATTAAATGCTTGGTGAAGAGAGCTTAATTTACCTCGCTCAAATATTTCTTTTTTTAGATTATAACTATACAACGGACTTTCCTTAAGTAAGGGTAACATTTCTTCTCGTGTAGGAAAGTCAAAAAGGTCAACATCAATTTTTCTATTCAATTTACTTCTTCCTCTTTTAAATCAATTTTACTTTCGATATACTCGATAATTAAAAAACTTAAAAATTTTGCACTTTCATGAGTTAGCTCCATAGTGATAGGGTTGTTCCTTTTTTGATCAGCATATAATTTTCCATGTCCAGCTCGATTTCTTGCAACAAGAAGTTTTTTTATCATAGTTGCAACTCTTGTATAGCTTTTTTTGCTTAAATTATCACTGTATCGCACATTATGAAACGCTTTCAAATAACTCGTATCCCATTTAATTCCTTGAATACTGTTATTGATCACCTTTTTGTATTCATCACTCTTAAATTGTCTTTCACGAAAGTTAACATTCATGATAGCTTCTACTCCTCTATAAGCAGCTGTTAAAGAAGCACAATATCTTTCATAGTTCATCATGTTTAAAAAGCTGTACTCGTCTTTTTCATACATATATATATCTGGGCGGGAATGTGAAGTAATATACGAGCCAACCAAGTTAGTGTAGTAAATTTCCTGTGCTTGAAAAAAACAAGCCAAAGCTGTTCTTAACCTATTATCGCGAAAAGTAAGTTTAATTAATTCTCCTCGTTGTTTTATCTTTGAATTACCTAATACAATTCCACTTTCAAGGCTAGTACGGTCATAATGATTTTGATAATGGTTTAAGTCATAAACTTTGTAGGTCTTTGTTTCATCGGAATTGCTGTCCAGTCTAAGTATTTTCATATCATTATCATAGTACTCATGTTCAAAAGCCATTAATAACTTTATAGATTCAAACAAACGTATAGCTGTTTTGATATTTTTTGTTTCCAGAACCAATGAACCATAATCACCAACCAATAAAACATTTAATATTTTGAATGAATTGTCTTTAATTAAAATTTCTGAATTACTATCTTCGTTCGTATATGGCATAAGCATTTCTGTTTTTCTTAAGTTCCCCACTTTAGTCGCTTTACTTATTCTAACTCCTGTAACTATATACAAATCATTTGACATTTATTTCTCCCATAGATTATAGTTTCAGATTAACTTTCCTAGTTTATCATCAAAGTTTATCCATCCTAATTTTACTATAAATCTAACAAACTTTTCCACTATACAATTGGAATACTTACCAATTTTTCTTGACTATTATACCTTTTCAAATTATTATGCAAGAAGGATAGGGGTCTATCTGTCGTAAACTCAATATTAATCACGGGACTGTAGTTCAGCGGGAGAATACTTCGCTGGCAGCGAAGGGGTCAGGGGTTCGAATCCCCTACGCTCCATAAGAAAAGAGGCTGGGACATAACTAGCCAAAAATAATGAAAAAGGGTTCTCATCATCGCATTTTGATGATGAGAACCCTTTTTTGTTGATCTGTTTGATTGGTCTATGCACATTTTACGCTGGAGGCGATGT
>NZ_KQ758712.1:0-11420 GCF_001457055.1 Priestia veravalensis
CTATTATCCTCACTCCCTGGTGCAGCTGTAACATCTATTCAAATTGAAGGTGTATTACATGAATTCTCAACAGTCCCTGGGGTTGTTGAAGATGTAACAAACATCATTTTAAACGTTAAGAAATTGGCGTTAAAGATTTACTCTGATGAAGAGAAAACTCTTGAGATTGATGTTAAAGGTCCTGGTACTGTCACGGCTGCTGATATTCAAGCAGATAGTGATATTGAAGTTCTAAATCCAGATCTTCATATTGCTACACTTGAATCAGATGCTCATTTCCGTATGAGACTAACTGCTCGCACTGGTCGAGGTTATAATCCTGCCGATGCAAACAAGCGTGAAGACCAACCAATTGGAGTTCTTCCAATTGATTCTATTTATACTCCTGTTACGCGTGTTTCGTATTATGTAGAAAATACTCGTGTGGGGCAAATGACGAATTATGATAAGTTAACACTTGATGTATGGACTGATGGAAGCATCGAGCCAGAAAAAGCAGTAGCTTTAGGTGCAAAGATCTTAACTGAGCACTTAAACATCTTTGTTAACTTAACTGATGAAGCCCAAAAAGCAGAGATTATGGTAGAAAAAGAAGAAGATCAGAAAGAAAAAGTTCTTGAGATGACTATCGAGGAACTAGATTTATCTGTTCGATCTTATAACTGCTTAAAACGTGCAGGCATTAACACTGTACAAGAGCTTGCTAACAAAACAGAAGAAGATATGAAAGTTCGTAACTTAGGCCGCAAATCTTTAGAAGAAGTGAAAGCTAAACTTGAAGAGCTGGGCTTAGGCTTACGTAAAGACGATTGATATCTTATTAATCTGTTTAACTACTTAACAAAGGAGGGGACCTCACATGTCTTACCGTAAATTAGGTCGTACAAGCGCACAACGTAAGGCGCTTCTTCGTGATTTAACAACTGATTTAATCATCAACGAGCGTATCCAAACTACTGAAGCTCGCGCTAAAGAGTTACGTTCAACTGTTGAAAAAATGATTACTTTAGGTAAACGTGGAGATTTACATGCTCGTCGTCAAGCTGCAGCTTACATCCGTAATGAAGTAGCTAACGAAGAAGCTAACCAAAGCGCATTACAAAAACTATTCAGCGATATCGCTACTCGATATGAAGATCGCCAAGGCGGTTACACTCGTATCTTAAAAGTTGGACCACGCCGTGGTGACGGTGCTCCAGTCGTTATCATTGAATTAGTTTAATAATTTATACATGTGGAAAAGGGCGAGACAGTTTGAAACTAGTCGTTGCCCTTTTTTTATACCATTAACTCTTCAACCTTTTTATATGAAGAGTAAAGATTAGAGGGATCGTTACGTTGAAAGAGACATCACTTGAAGTAAAGAATTTATGTTTTCGCTATGAGTCAAATGATGATCTAACACTCGATCAAATTAGTTTCTCTGCTTATAAAGGTGAATGGTTGGCAATTGCGGGGCATAATGGCTCGGGTAAATCAACGCTGGCAAAAATTTTAAATGGTTTGATTCTTCCGGAATCTGGATGTGTTAAAGTGATGGATACGTTTCTTGATGCTGATACTATCTGGGAAATTCGTAAACAGATTGGAATGGTGTTTCAAAACCCTGATAACCAATTTGTAGGCTCTACTGTACAAGACGATATTGCATTTGGCTTAGAGAATAACGGTATTCCATACGAGGTAATGGCTCAGCGTATTCCTGAAGCTCTTCAGCTCGTCAATATGAGCGATTATGTTAATCAAGAGCCACATTCCTTATCTGGAGGCCAAAAGCAGCGTGTGGCTATTGCAGGTATTATAGCAGTCCAGCCAGATATTATTGTTTTAGATGAAGCTACTTCAATGTTAGATCCGATAGGTAGAACCGAAGTACTTGAAACTGTTCGAAAATTAAAAGAAGAAAAAAAACTCACGGTTATTTCCATTACTCATGATTTAGATGAGGTAGCTATGGCTGATCGTGTAATTGTTTTAAACAAAGGAAAAGTTTTTGCGAGTGGAGAACCTAGGGAAATTTTTGCTTTAGGCTCTGAGTTAACGAGAATTGGCTTGGACTTACCATTTTCAGTGAAGCTAAGTGAAAAGATTGCATCTTTAGGCATTCCGCTATCAAAAATTCATTTAACGGATGAGGACTTGGTGAACGAACTATGGACATTATATTCAAAAACGTAGAGCATCGTTATCAACTAAATACTCCTTTTGAACGCATGGCGCTCCATGATTTAAACCTCACTATTAAATCTGGGACGTTTCTAGCAGTAATCGGGCATACGGGTTCTGGTAAATCAACGGTTATTCAGCATCTAAATGCTCTCTTAAAGCCTACGTCTGGCTCCATTACAATCGGAGCTCGTACCATAGAATCTAACCGTAAGGAAAAGCAATTAAAGCCGATTCGTCAAAAGGTAGGAGTCGTTTTTCAGTTTCCAGAGCATCAGCTGTTTGAAGAAACAATTGAGAAGGATATATGCTTTGGGCCAATGAATTATGGAGCAAGCTTGGAAGATTCACAGAAAAAAGCAAGAGAGCTAATTGAATTAGTAGGCTTATCACAAGATATGTTGCAGCGTTCTCCATTTGATTTGAGTGGAGGGCAAATGAGAAGGGTAGCTATTGCTGGAATTTTAGCAATGGAACCTGAAGTTCTTGTTTTAGATGAACCAACAGCAGGTTTAGATCCAAGAGGTCGAAAAGAGATTATGGATATGCTTTATACGCTTCATAAAGAAAAGGGCCTTACAACAATTCTGGTTACTCATAGCATGGAAGATGCTGCAATGTATGCAGATGAAGTCTTGGTTATGAATAAAGGAACTATTGCTATTAAAGGTACGCCTAAAGAAGTATTCAGTCAATATGAGAAATTAAATGAATACGGACTACAGGTTCCCGAGACGCTTCGTTTCTCCTTAAAGCTACAAGAAAAATTCAAGCGTAGAGATAATCAGGTTCCCCTCACTTTTCAAGAGGTTATTCAGCAGGTACAAGGATTAATGTTAAAGGGTGAGAAGCCATGATGAATTCCATGATTATAGGGAAGTATGTCCCGGGGGAGTCAGTTGTTCATAGAATGGACCCTCGAGCTAAGCTTTTACTCGTATTTGCTTATATCCTAATCGTTTTCCTCGCTAATAATGCAGGTGGTTATGTGTTACTAGGAGCCTATACAGCCCTGTTGGTCTTTATGAGCAAGGTTCCATTTTCATTTATCCTACGAGGCTTAAAGCCGGTTATATGGATTATTATTATTACGTTTATCTTGCATATCATTATGACTAAAGAAGGACCTGTCTTGCTTGAATTAGGCTTCTTATCTGTCCATCAAGGTGGAGTTATTCAAGGTTTATTAATATCTCTGCGCTTTTTATTTTTAATCTTAATTACCACTTTGCTGACGTTAACAACAACGCCAATTCAAGTAACAGATGGTATTGAGAGTTTACTAGGCCCTTTAAAGAAGCTAAAATTCCCTGTTCATGAACTAGCATTAATGATGTCTATATCATTACGCTTTATTCCTACTTTAATGGATGAAACAGATAAAATTATTAAGGCTCAAACAGCTCGTGGTGTCGACTTTAGTAGCGGACCTATTATGGATCGACTAAAAGCAGTAGTTCCGTTGCTTGTCCCACTTTTTATTGGCTCGTTTAAGCGAGCTGAAGAGCTAGCCATTGCAATGGAGGCTAGAGGATATAGAGGGGGAGAAGGGCGTACAAAGTATCGACAGCTAACCTGGGGAGCAGCTGATACCATTATGCTGATTACGCTCGTTTGTTTAGCCGTGGGTCTATTATTTATTCGAAATTAAACTGGTTTGGTGAAAAAAATGAAACGCTTAAAATGTATCGTGGCGTATGATGGTTCTCTTTTTGCTGGGTATCAGGTACAGCCGGAGAAACGAACAGTTCAAAGTGAAATAGAGAAGGTTTTAACACAGATGCATAAAAGGAAAATAACCATTTATGCATCTGGTCGAACGGATGCACAGGTTCATGCTGAAGGTCAAGTTATTCACTTTGATACAGACCTAAATATTCCACTCAATAAGTGGAAAAAAGCATTGAATTCAATGCTCCCAGATGATATTGTAATTAAGTATGTAAGTGAAGTCGATTCTGAGTTTCACGCTCGTTTCAATGTGAAGGCGAAAGAGTATCGTTATTATATTGATAGGCAGGAAAATCGCAATCCTTTCACTCGTTATTATGCATACCACTATCCTTATAAGCTTGATTACATGAAGATGAAAGAAGCAAGTCATTATCTCATCGGCACTCATGATTTTACGAGTTTTTGTTCTGCAAAAACAGAAGTGGAAGATAAGGTGCGGACAATCTATAATATAGATTTGGTCGAAGAGGGTAACCAACTTGTACTTACGTTTAAGGGAAATGGCTTCTTATACAATATGGTACGTATTCTTGTTGGTACATTGTTAGATGTAGGACAAGGTAAAATAGATCCTGTTGATATAAAAGCAGTATTAGAGAGCAAATCACGGCCTTTAGCGGGGAAAACAGCTCCGGCGGAAGGGCTCTATTTGTGGCAAGTTTTCTATGACAACTAAACCTGGTGTAACATTTTCTTGACATTAGTAGTGTAAACATATAATATATCATATGGTATGTATTTTAACCCCACGGTTAGCCCCGGAAATTAATCGTGTTGAAATATAAGGTTGAAATAATTTTATTATTGATGAAAATTAGGAGGGAAACTCATGCGTACAACTTTCATGGCGAAAGCAAACGAAGTAGAGCGTAAATGGTATGTTGTTGATGCTGAAGGTAAAACTTTAGGTCGTCTTGCTAGTGAAGTAGCATCTATCTTACGCGGTAAACATAAACCAACTTTTACACCACACGTTGATACTGGTGATAACGTTATCCTTATCAATGCTGAGAAAATCGAATTAACAGGTAAGAAATTAACTGACAAGATTTACTACCGTCACAGCATGCACCCAGGTGGTTTAAAGCAACGTACAGCATTAGAAATGCGTACTAACTACTCTGAAAAAATGCTTGAATTAGCAATCAAAGGCATGCTTCCAAAAGGTAGCTTAGGTCGTCAAATGTTCAAAAAACTTCATGTATATGCTGGTAACACACATCCACATGAAGCTCAAAAACCAGAAGTTTACGAACTTCGCGGATAATTAATAAGGAGGTTATTATCTTGGCACAGGTACAATATTATGGAACTGGTCGTCGTAAAAGCTCTGTTGCTCGTGTACGTTTAGTACCAGGTAACGGTCGCGTTGTAATTAACGGTCGTGAAATCGAAGAGTACATCCCATTCGCTGCACTACGTGAAGTAGTAAAGCAACCACTTGCTTTAACTGAAACTGTAGGTAACTATGACGTATTTGTAAACGTTGATGGTGGAGGTTACGCAGGTCAAGCTGGTGCTATCCGTCACGGTATTTCTCGTGCTTTATTAGAAGCTGATCCAGAATACCGCGTAACATTAAAACGCGCTGGCCTATTAACTCGTGACGCTCGTATGAAAGAACGTAAAAAATACGGTCTTAAAGGCGCTCGTCGTGCACCTCAGTTCTCAAAACGTTAATTTCTATTATCGTTTCAGCCCTTGGTCTCAAAGACCGAGGGTTTTTTTATATTGTCTTAGCTTTTAATGAATGAGATTACAGGTTGTGTAGACAATATGAGAAAAAGGAGTCTTGCATATTTATGTATGAAGCGAACACGTTTAAAGAGAAGCGATACGAAAAAGAAATGAAGTATGAGCGCAAAATCTTACGAGATTTGTCCATTGAGGAACTACACAGAAAAGCTGATAAAACATTCCGACCTATTTTTCAGTGGCATGTGATGAGCGAATACCACGTTGAAGAGTACTGTATGGATATTGCTATCGAATCGTTTTTGCTAGGAGCAAGAACAAGTAAGTTTTTCACTTGGGGAGAAACAGCAGAACAATCAAAGCTGCGCAGTGTAAATGAAGAGAAACTGTTAGCAGACACGCTATTTGAAGTACTATGTTCCGCTTCAAATGAAGTTTCTAAGGACAGCCTTTATTATCTGTGCCAGTCTTATGTAGAAGAGTGGTGGAATGAAGGATACGAAACGGGTATTCGTAGACATCGTCTTCGCCTTAGTTGAAAAATAATCATAAATTGCCCCCTTGTCCCATATAGAAGTAAATAGGTATGTGGGAATGGGAGGGGATTTTTTGTCTAAAGTAAAAATTATAAGCGGGCTATTAGCGTTTGTTGTTATTGCATTTATCATTCAATATCAATTTGGTACCAAGGTATCGTCAGGCTCTTTCTCTTTGCCTCTAAGCGGGAAAATCATTGTAATTGACCCTGGTCATGGAGGTCCTGACGGTGGAGCTGTTGGTGGAAAAGAAACGTTGGAAAAAGATATTACGTTAAAAATGTCACTTGAACTCAGAGATTACCTTCAAGAACAAGGTGCTTTAGTGATATTGACGCGAGAAACAGACAAGGATTTAGCTAAAAAAGAAACAAAAGGATATAGCAGGCGTAAGGTTGAAGATTTAAAAAAGCGACTTGATATCATTAATGAATCAAATGCAGATTTGTATTTAACCATACATCTTAATGCTATTCCATCTCCAGCTTGGAAAGGTGCTCAAACGTTTTACCATGGTTCTTTAAAAGAGAATGAACAAGTAGCGAAGTTAATTCAAAATGAACTAAAAGCAAACCTAGAGAACACAACAAGAGAAGCTAAAGTCATGCAAACTCTCTACTTATTAAAGCATGCAGATCCACCGGGTGCCTTAGTTGAAGTCGGGTTTTTATCCAATCCTTCTGAACGTGAGCTGTTAGAAACTGAAAAGTATCAGCAAAAGGTATCAGAATCTATCTATGAAGGAGTAAGTCGCTATTTTGCAGGTGAAAAAGCAAAATAGGGTAACATGTAACCTTGTATGTATTAGAGTATGGTATACTAAAAGTGGAAAATGACTTTTAACATGGTGGTGGGAATATGCTTACGGAACAACAGGTAAAAGATGCAGTAGGGGAAATTGTAGATCCATTTTTAAACAGATCATTAAACGAAACAGATGCAATTAAAGAAATTTCAATCAAAGAAGAGAAAAAGCATATTAGTGTAAAAGTTGCTGTAGCTAAAACAGGTACGAGCGAACAACTTTCATTACAATCAACTATCGTTGAAAAACTAAAAGAAATTGGTGCTGCAACAGTAGGAATTCGCTTTATTGAATTTACTCCTGAAGAATTAGCACCATTTCGCGCTGAGCAAAAGAACGATGGTAACTTACTTACGAGTCTTAACCCTCCGCAATTTATCGCAGTTGCGAGTGGTAAGGGTGGCGTGGGGAAATCAACGGTTTCTGTAAATTTAGCGATATCTCTAGCACGTTTAGGAAAAAAAGTAGGTTTAATTGACGCTGATATTTACGGATTTAGCGTTCCGGATATGATGGGGATTACACAGCGTCCTACGGTACAAGGAGAACGTATTATTCCTGTAGAAAGATTAGGGGTTAAAGTAATCTCAATGGGATTCTTTGTTGAGGATAATTCACCAGTTATCTGGCGTGGCCCCATGCTTGGTAAAATGTTGACAAGCTTCTTTACAGAAGTTGAATGGGGAGAATTAGATTATTTATTATTAGATTTACCTCCAGGGACAGGTGACATTGCATTAGATATTCATTCAATGCTTCCATCTTGTAAAGAGGTTATTATTACGACTCCACATCCAACTGCAGCATTCGTTGCAGCAAGAGCCGGCGCAATGGCATTGAAGACGGATCATGAAGTAATTGGAGTGGTTGAAAACATGTCCTTTTTTGAGAGTAAGTTGACTGGTGAGAAGGAATATGTATTTGGAAAAGGTGGCGGTCAAAAATTAGCTGAAGAACTTCAAACCAAGCTATTAGGCCAGCTTCCTTTAAGTCAACCAGATTGGAATGAAGAAGACTTTGCTCCATCTGTGTATGACAAGTCTCATCGTTTAGGGAAAGTGTATAAAGAAATCGCTCAAAAAGTCGCGGATATTTGCGAACAAAACGTCTATAATTAAAAAGAGGCTGGGACATCAGTAATTCAGCCAATGTTAAACCTGAACGGTTGAGAGCTCCTCACTTTCAATCGTTCAGGTTTTTTGTTGATTGTGCAAACAATGTTGGAAACAGGGTGGAATGGATCGTAGGATACTCGACTCCTGCGGGAAAGAGAGGGAAAACGGAGATCCCGCAGCGCAGCGAGGAAGCTCAGGTTCCTCCCCGCGGAAAGCGAGTGGCCGTAGCGCAATGGAACGAACGTGTTCTGACAAACCAAAGAGATGAGAACAGCGAGTGTTCGTCTTTTAGAAGCAATCATTTTGTTATGTCTCAAACTCTTTTTTTAATCTTGTTCTTGTTCTTGTTCTTCAGCGTCAACGGATTCTTCTTCAGAAGAGCCTTCGTCACTATTTTCACCTTTTTGACCTTGTTGTTCAGAATTTTCTGCAGCAGCTTTTAATAAGATATCCTGAATTTTTGATTGGTAAAGAGGACTTTCGAATGTTTCATTCATTACTTTCTGTAAATGAGTGCGGTATTCTTTACTCTTAAGTACGGTTAACAGTTCTTTTTCCATTGCTGGGTCTTTTAAAATGTCCTGTAGCATGGCTTGGTAATCAGGATCCTTCATAAGCTGCTTTAATACTCGTTCATGCTCTGCTTCCATACTTTTAGCAAAGCTCTCAGCGAATTTTGGATCTTTCATGGCTTTTTTCCAAAATTCAATGCCAGTATCTGAAGTCAACGTTTCAGAAATTGTTTCTTTAACCATTGCTTGATCCATCACGAGGTTCTCTCGAAGTGTAGGATCATCCATAATAGCTTCAATGGCTTTCTTTCCTTCATCAGTCTTTAAAATATCAACAACCATTTTCTTTGTTTGATCGTAATCCATCCCGTTACTTTCCTCGTCTTGAGGGGCACAGGCAGTTAATGAAAACATGCATATCCCTACATAAGAGAGGAGCAAGAGTAGCTTTTTCATAGATGATGGGCTCCTTTCAACATACGCTTACGCTTAATATGAGATAATGAGCATTTTTTATTCATTGCTCACCTCTAGATTTTTTAAAAAACGATTGGTACAATTTATGAAAGGGATTACTTAACGGTTTTATGGGGGGATGAGCGTGAATAGTCGCAATTGGGTTCGACTTTTTTTATCAACCTTAATAGTAGGTGGGCTTAGCACATCTATCGTTGGTTTTGCGGTGAGATGGAATGAGTACAAAGAGTTATTTGCTGGTGGAGAAGTAGCAGAGATCTTATCAATTTTAACGTGGCTAATCGGTGTAGGCTTTATCTTTAGCCTTATTAGTCAGATGGGTTTTTTTGCATATTTAACGATTCATCGATTTGGGATTGGGATTTTTCGTTCATTATCCTTATGGTCAAGCGTACAATTGGTGTTAATTATTTTTGTACTATTTGATTTAGTTTATTTTCGCTATCGCTTTTTTGCTGAAGAGGGAGAATCTATGCTGAGCTACCTTTTAATTAGTATTTTTGTTTTGGTGTACGGCTTAGTGGTAGCATACCTAAAGGCTAAAAGCACGAAAAAAGAGGCTTTTGTGCCGGCTCTATTCTTTATTGTTGTAATTACGACAGTGGAATGGTTTCCTGCACTTCGTACCAATGAAGAAAGCTGGCTGTATTTAATGCTATTTCCTTTGTTAATTTGTAATACATATCAGCTTTTGATCTTACCTAAATTAACAGCAAACACAAAAGTAGTGAAAACAACCAGCGGCTAATAGCCCCCGGTTGTTTTTTATTTAACATCTTGAATATCACTTTTTGTATTAGAAATAAGAGTAGAGACTGTCACGTTTGATATTTTTTTAGACTGTAAAGAGTGCTGGATATAAGGGAGTGCTTCTGCAGTTTGCTGAGCTGAATCGGACGCATGCAGTAATACAATGTCTCCACCATGTAATGGTTTAGTTGTATTTGATACAATTTCTTTAACACCTGGATTTGTCCAATCTTTTGAGTCAATGCTCCAGTGAATAATTGTATACCCCATCTTATTTGCAAGTTTTAGAATATCTTTATTAAAATGTCCGTTAGGTGGACGCAAAAGTTTTACTTCCTTAATACCTAAAGAGGTAAAAACTTTCTGTGATTTCGCTAAATCTTGCCTAATTTCGTTTGGCTCCATAGAAGTATAGGAGTTATAATCATATCCCATGGTTCCAATTTCATGGCCTTCCTTTTTAATTCTTTCAACAACATCTGGATGACGTTCTGCCCAGGAAGCAGATAAAAAGAACGTGGCTTGATTGATCTTTTGTTTTTTAAGTTCATCCAAAATAGGAACAGCACGTTCGTCTCCCCAGCTGATATTAAAAGTTAAGGCTACCTCTAAATCTTTTTCTTCAGCCTTATAAACAGCCCGTGGTCCATCGTCCGTTGAGAAAACGGGATAGTCAAACATATGTTGAGCATAAAGGAAGAAGCTTGTAAACAAAGCTGATAAAACAATAATCATGGTTTGTTTTAAGCGTTTAGCTTTTATTGTATAAAATCCATTCACGTTTTCACCTCATTTAATTAAGTAGTACTTGTCTAATTTCTATGCAAAGTGTGAAAGATAAATAACAAATAATCATCGGTTCTTATAAAAGATGATATAAAGTTGCCAGCGATGGTTAGAATAAACAAGAAAAGGTGTTATACGTGAGAAGGTTATCTTTGAATGAACAAGAAATAGTAGAGCTGCAAACTATTTTATTAAAAGAATTAAAAGATTTATCTATACAGACTCATACATATGAATCTAACCCGTTTATTGCTCGTGTTATTAAAGAAAGACAGGTATTACTAAGACGATTATTAATGCGTACAAGTTAACTAATCATTAGCCGGAAACAAAGTTGATAAAAAAGTTTCGAAAAAGTATTGACCTTTTTATTTATATCTGTTAAATTATTAAATGTCGCAAGTGAGCGATAACAAAAAGTAAAAAAAGTATTGACAAGTTACTTTCAACTTGTTAATATAAAAAAGTCGCTTCTAAGCGACGGTTGAACTTTGAAAACTGAACAAAGCGAAAAACGTCAACGTTAATTTTTTTAAACTTTTATGAGCAAGTCAAACATTTCTTCGGAGAGTTTGATCCTGGCTCAGGATGAACGCTGGCGGCGTGCCTAATACATGCAAGTCGAGCGAACTGATTAGAAGCTTGCTTCTATGACGTTAGCGGCGGACGGGTGAGTAACACGTGGGCAACCTGCCTGTAAGACTGGGATAACTCCGGGAAACCGGAGCTAATACCGGATAACATTTTCTCTTGCATAAGAGAAAATTGAAAGATGGTTTCGGCTATCACTTACAGATGGGCCCGCGGTGCATTAGCTAGTTGGTGAGGTAACGGCTCACCAAGG
>NZ_KQ758713.1:0-11384 GCF_001457055.1 Priestia veravalensis
TGTAGCAATTCAAGAGTTAAAAGAAGAGAAACGTATGCCTGAAGGCATCCAAATGAGACAAGTGAAATATCTCAATAATATCGTAGAACAGGATCATCGTTTTATAAAAAAGCGAGTTAGTTCGATGTTAGGATTGAAATCATTTCGTACAGCTACTTACATACTGAGTGGCATAGAAGCCATGCATATGATGAAAAAGAAGCAGGTTCATCAGGGGGTGAAGTCTGCCCAAAATCAAAAAGAATTCATCCATAAGTTGTTTGGATTAGCTTCATAAGTTAGCAATTTAAAGGAAACTCACACTCTATGTTTCTAACGAGTGATTTTTGCACCAGAACCATGTATAGAATATACATCTTGAGAAAAAAAGAAAGAACTAAATTACACATCTATTTAGTTCCGAATCAGTTAGTTCTAATCTATTCAACATTTGATCTAGTTTCTGGCTTATCTCTATCGTTTTAGGATCTGTAAAGCCTTTTTCAAGGGCAGTAAATATCATTAGTTCCCTGATTTTCTCTATTTCTGCTAATAATAATCGACATTGGAGACAACATGTCTTGGTGTGGTTTTCAAATAACAAGATCATCACCTAGCTAATTTTTTGTTAAAGTAATACTACTTTAATCGGTTAAAGTTTTACAATGTTTAGGAGTTTTTGAAGTTTTTGTATGGTTAGAAAGATAAAAGATGTTTAGCTCTTCGTACTTATGTCAATAAAACATGGTTGGGTATAAAGAGAGTAAATAGCAATCAAACATTAAAAGTTCTATAGGAAAACACAATAAGCAACCTTGTTCATTCTCATCAGAATAACAAGCTCGCTTACACTGTTTCCTTATTCATTATTTTTCCTCTTCCAGTTTTCTTTATTGGCTAATCCTATTATTGTTTGATCATTTGATTTTCCGATTGATCCGAAACATAGTCGTAAAATTGATGAAACAAATAAGTAAGGTATGAATTTAGTTCAAATCGATCTCCGTAAACAAAATTAGACAACACCGCTTTATTTTCTCTCCCCATTTTTTTGCCTCCCTTATTTAACTTGTTTATCTACATCATTGTCAATCTATCACTCTTTTATACATACAAATTCATAAAATAGTGATTTTTAATTACAAATTTCCTAAATACAATAAAAAGGTTAAGATTTCAAAATATAAATTAGTTCAATTACAATGCTTCAGATCATTATAACTGAGAAATGCTCAGCAATTACCGCTGAGTTTTTTTCTTAAAACTATAGTTTTTTGCTCTGAAGGATAAAATCTGAGTTTGAAAGAAGAAAAAACGATATTGAGTGGTAGGATACTGGGTTTAAAACCTATTAGACAATATAAATTTAAATAGAATACAATGGAAATGTAAGTGATTACATTGAGGGTAGTTGAAGAAAATACATCACAGAAAGATAGAGGCTTATTGTATTTGTCCATAAAGACATAGAGTGCCTAAACATAGGGATAATATACACTCTTATCAAGAACACATACTTTCAGGGCGGTGGACATGAATGTTCCATTCTCACTTACTTAAGAAAAAATGCAATTTTCTTGACTGAATTAATGTAATCGGTTACATCTGTTTGTAAAGGTATGTTTATTTTGGTAAATAAAACAAATTAGGAGCGTGAGCAAATGAAACAAGTTATTGTTGATCATAATGGGAACAGAGTTAAACATGGGAAGGAGACAGTAAACGGGGTTCGTCTTCACTACTATATGGCCGGCTCTGGAGAGCCATTGATGCTTCTACATGGCGTGCCGAAGACCTCATACTACTGGCGCAAGGTTTTACCTTTGCTCTCTTCCAAATTTACTGTTATCGTACCTGACCTTCGCGGCTTCGGAGACTCGACGCGTCCCAAAGATGGTTACGACATGCGCACTATGGCAGAAGATGTAGTACAGCTCGCCAGCAGACTGGGCTTCGAAAAGTTCCACGTTGCTGGTGAGGATTGGGGAGCAGCCTGTGGTTATGCTTTGGCTGCAGCCTATCCGGAGAAGGTTAAAAAGTTTGCTTTCGTTGAGATGATTCTCCCAGGCTTTGGTCTCGAGGATTGGTCCTTCTTGACAACTGAGAATGTGAACTCTAACCGCTGGTTGTGGCATATCAACTTTTACAGCGTACCTGATTTTCCTGAGCTTCTTATCACTGGCCGGGAGCGTCAATATTTTGACAAATTCTTCAAGAATGAGACTTATGATCCTAATATTCCAAATGATGCTATGGATGAATATATACGTTGCTATTCCCAACCTGGCGGACTTCGCTCCATGTTCGAAGTCTATCGCGCTACTCTAGAGGACGGTGAATGGAACAAGAAGGCCGCCGAAACGAAACTGCCGATGCCAGTGCTTGCCGTGGGCAGCAAACATTTCATTGCCGATGAAGTTCAGCGTCAGATGGAACGAGTTGCTTCGAATGTCACTGGTGTGATATTGGATTATGGACATCAATTAGCTGAGGAATGTCCAGAAGATTTCGCTCACGTATTAGACGAGTTCTTCAGTAACTAATCACTTTTAAAAGCTAGCCGATTTCCAAAAGCTTTACTATAATTACCCGTTTTTAAGTGTAGTGCAATAAGTGACAGTGGGTAAATTATTTCTCTATATTTTGTAGTCGGTTACAAAAATAAAAAAGGAGTGGGAGTTATGTCCAAATTTAGCTCTTATGGTGAAGATGAGAAGCGAAAGTTCCAGGCAACAGGGTATTTCAGGCTTGAACAAGATCATGAAAAATGGTGTTTGGTTGATCCTGAAGGTAACGCGTTTGTGACAATAGGGGTGAACCACGCGGACGAATCGAACTTAAAATACGACCATAATTTTGAGATTTGGAAAAAAAAATATGGTTCCAGAGAGAATTGGATAAAAGGGTTATCCAAGGACCTTAAAGATTGGGGATTCAATACAATTGGCTGGACAGGTGATTATATTAGCGGAGACTGGGGGATTGCACTAGATTGGTTTGGGGATCCGATAAATTTAGGACACTCAACGAGTTGGTCAGCTGCTGATTATAAGTATGCCGATATGCCATATTGTCTCCAAATCCGGGTTGCGGAATTTGAAGACTGGAATGGTCAGCCTTCCTATCCTGATGTTTTCTCCCATGAATTTGATATGTATTGTGAATACTTGGCCAGAAGCATTTGTGCCGATCATACGGAGAGCAAGAATCTCATCGGTTACTTTCTTGTTGATATTCCAGCTTGGTTACCACACGCAAGCGGTAGAGATTTCGAAGTATTAAAGGATTTGAATGAAAAGGAAAGAAGCAGCAAACTGTTTGAAGTTGCTTCCAAGTATTATGAAACGATAACAAAGTACATACGGAAGTATGATCCCAACCATCTTATTTTGGGAGATAGATACAACGGTAACAAGGGTATACCTGAAGAAGTACTTTCTGCAATGAAGCCTTATGTAGATGTACTATCCGTGCAGTATTTCACAAGCCCTAACGAAGAAGGGTATCAAAAGATGAAAAAAGAGCTTTCATCTTGGCAAAAGTTCACAGGAAAGCCAGTGATTCTGGCAGATATAGGGAATTGGTGCCAAACATGTATGAATCCAAACAGAGTAAGTGAGATTAAAGATCAGAGTGGCCGGGCTGCTGACTACATAGATTCGTTGAGTGTGATTCTCGACGAACCGTGGTTTCTAGGGTGGCATTGGTGTGCACATCTTGAAAACAAAGCTAGGGGATGGGGAATCAAGGATCCATATGATGAACCTTATCATGATTTCATCAACCCTGTAAAAGAGTTTAACAAGAATGTCTATAAAAACATCTACCAGAAAGTTTAAGCTGAGACAATTCCTCAAAAGTAAGATGAACCATCTTTAATCGGACTTAAAGGAATTATGGTTCTGGTGCAAAAACTGCAAGATACTTGTAAATAATCTCTAAATCTTGGACATACTGATACTAGTACTCTAAAAAAGGACGTGATCAGTATGGAAAAGCAAAATCTATTCAAGTGGAAACATTATCAACCCGATATTATTTTATTAACCGTGAGATGGTACCTACGGTACAACCTCAGTTTTCGCGATTTAGTCGAAATGATGGAAGAACGCGGACTATCTATTGCTCATACAACCATCATGCGCTGGGTTCATCAGTATGGTCCTGAATTAGATGAGCGAGTACGGCGTCATCTTAAGCCAATCAATGATTCTTGGCGAGTCGATGAGACATATGTGAAAGTCAAAGGTCAATGGATGTACCTATATCGTGCCGTTGATTCAGAAGGAAATACGATTGATTTTTATTTAAGTAAAACAAGAGATCATAAGGCTGCAAAGCGCTTTTTCAAGAAAGCTTTGCGGTCTTTTCATGTTTCGAAGCCCCGTGTTATCACAGTAGACAAGAACCCAGCCTATCCTATAGCGATTGAAGAGTTGAAGAAGGAGAAAAAGATGTCCGTAGGCATCCAAATAAGGCAGATAAAATATCTGAATAACATTGTAGAACAAGATCATCGTTTTATTAAAAAGAGAGTTCGTTCGATGTTAGGATTGAAATCTTTCCATACAGCCAAATCTATTCTTTCGGGAATAGAAGCGATGCATATCATTAAAAAAGGACAACTTACTTTACAGGACAAGTCTGTCCAAAATCAAGTGAAGTTCATTCATCAACTATTTGGAATGGCTGCATAAGAACAGATTCCATTAGGAATCTATATACCTCTTTCAAATGGATGTAATCTTTGCACCAGAACCGATACTAGGACGAAAGTAAATGTGATTAAGAACAACCAGCATAAATACTCGATATCAGCAATGTGCAAAGTCCTACAAATCCCTAGAAGCGTCTATTATTATGAAGCAAAAGAAAGAAGAGCAGAGGATCCCGTTGTCTCTGATGTGGTCGAAATTTTTCACGCAAGCCGTCAAAATTATGGAACACGAAAAATCAAAGTTGAATTGAAAAAGCGTGGTCTTATCGTGTCTAGACGAAGAATTGGACGCATCATGCAGGAGCAGGGCCTTGTTTCTTCATATACAATCGCCCAATTTAAACCACATGCAAAATCGTGTAATGAATCAGAACAGAAGAATGAGCTGAATCGTGAGTTCGCCCAGGAACAAGAAATGACCGCAATCGTAAGCGATTTAACATACGTAAGAGTGAATCAAAAATGGAACTACGTATGTGTCTTTGTTGATCTCTTTAATCGAGAAATTGTGGGTTTTAGCACAGGACCAAACAAAGATGCATTACTCGTTTATCGTGCATTAGCTTCTATCAAAGTCGATCTTAATAAGATACAGCTTTTTCATACGGATCGTGGAAATGAATTTAAAAATAAACTGATTGATGATGCTTTAAAGACATTTAATATCCAGCGATCCTTAAGTATGAAGGGCTGCCCATATGATAATGCAGTAGCCGAAGCGACTTTTAAAATTATCAAAACAGAGTTTGTGAAAGGAAGACATTTTAATAGTTTAGCAGAATTAACGAGGGAATTTCAGGACTATGTTCACTGGTTTAATAACATCCGAATTCATGGAACCCTTGGATATGCAAGCTCAATTGATTACAAGCATAGACACCTTAAGAAAATTGTCTAGTTTAGTGTTGACATACCAAAACTTAATTTACTACAGTTATTCAAGCGTTGCCCCACATAAAGAGTTATTAGAGAACGTTCTATGGTATTGTTGCTGTGGAGAGGCAGAATTTCATAAGAGTAAATATGATTACTTTATCCATAAGAATAAAAAAGATGGAAAGGCAGTACGGTATGACCATAGAACAAAATGCGGGGGCTGTCTCAAAATCGCAACTCCATCAACGACTAATTTAAGGTCTAGGAAATTAATTAAACAAATTCGTCAATCAATGAATGAAAAATATAAAAATAGTTATGTAAAATCCACTCCTGCTTCTGAAGTTTAAGATCAATTTTAATGAATCGGCTTATGGCTTACAATTAAGAATATCCAGAAATTATTAAAGTTAAATTTTAAAATAGCATGTAGAGAAAAAATACCTTTTCTCTACATGTTGATAGATAAAATCCACTATTTTTATAAGTTTATTGCATTCCTTTTACCTTGTTTAGCCATTGATCGTCATAAACTAAGTCCAAATAGCGTTCTCCACGGTCTGGAAAAATGGTCACAACATTAGTTTCTTTTGAAACTGGAAGTGTGGGAATTAACTTTTTAATGGCACTAACAACGGACCCTGAAGACCCTCCAGAAAAAATACCTTCCTTTTGTAGAATTTCTCTGCAAGCTATAGCTGAGTCATAATCATTTACATGTATAACTTGATCAATTTCATCTGTATTGAGTAATTCAGGGACGCGGCTAGATCCAATTCCAGGTAATTCTCTTGGCGCAGAAGGAGAATTAAAGATAATTGATCCTACAGCATCTACAGCCACTACCATCAATTTAGGATAGGCTTCACGCAATCTCCTGCTTATCCCCATAATACTTCCTGAAGTACTAACAGGTGCAATCAAGATATCTAAAGGCTGTCCATCTAACTGCTTCACAATCTCACTGCCTGCTCCATGATAATGTGATTTCCAGTTATTTTCATTCGCATATTGATTAATCCAGTATGCATTAGGAGTATTAGCTAAAAGTTCGTTTACTCTTTTTATTCGGGTTTTTAGGTAGCCTCCATTCTCGTCAGGCTCATCTACCATGCTTACATTTGCTCCCAAGGCTTCAATTATCTTTAGATTCGTTTTAGAGATCTTAGGATCGACCACACAAGTAAAAGACAAATTATAGAATTTCGATAGTAAGGCTAATGCTATTCCCAAGTTTCCTGAAGAACTCTCTATAAGGTGGGTTTTACTGTTTATCTTTCCTTCTTCCATCCCTCTTTTTATCAAAAATTGAGCTGGTCTATCTTTCATGCTCCCACCAAGATTCATCATTTCTAACTTGGCATATACGTTAACGTTCTTTTCTGGAAATAAGTTGTTTAGTTGAAATAAAGGTGTATTTCCAATACATTCTTGAATAGAACTTATTATATTAGGGTTAAGTGTTTGAATTGTATTTGTCATTGTCAATTCTCTCCTTGTCTAATTAAATTATGCTTCACAAAAATAGACGCTTTCAGAATAAAGACGAATTTTACTTTCAAACCTTTCTAGAAGTTGATTCCATTCTTTTTTATTTGCAGTTTCTGAGATAAGAATGTCTAAAGGAATTGAAAGATTCAATAAGCGACCATTTATTAAAAAACGTGTAACACCAGAAGGAAACGTCTTTTTATTTAGTACTCTTCGCTTAAGAGCATCTAATGTATAGGCTGGATATTGAAGTAATATAAAGTCTTCTTCTGGATATAAACATTCCCGATGGGGGAGTCGTTTTACTGAATGCTGCTGACTGTAGGATTCAACTAGCTGGCACCAAATATCTAATTTTTCTTCTTCAGTATGAATAAAATCTGCAAAAGCATAGTGAACAGTTCCATTGGCATTAACGCTGGTCGCAATCAATGAATCACCTTCAGGCTCTTCTGAAGACCATTTTAAATTTGGAATGTTATAGAGCTGCTGCAACCAGTCTCCTAAAGGAACAATATGATCCCAGGAAAAAAGCTGGAATTGAGCTGGTTGTACAACTTGTACGGGGACACGTCTGCAACCAAGTTTCTTTAGAGCAGCAGTCCGGTGAGCTCCATCTAGAATTAAATATTTTTCGTCCTCCAGGGGAGTCGCCATCAATGGATTTCGTATAATGCCTTCCTTCTCTATTAATATAGAGATTTTGTCTAAACGTAATTGTTCGGTAGGCTCATGCAGAAATAAAGAATCAGTGTTTATTAATTTTAAATCAGTTATTACGTTATTCATTTATACACTCCTTACATCCGTCTATTTAATGGACACGTTCTTGGTGATAATTCTTTTAGAATTTATATGTTTTAGTCGCGTGACTCCTATTATGGGAAGAATGCAAATCATGCTTAAAATTATCCAAAACCACTCAGGTTTTAGTAAATCATATAAAACACCTCCTAACAGGTTACCTAATGATCCACCTATTCCCATAGCCATATTAGAAAATCCAAAATAGGCAGCTAAAGACTCTTTAGGTGCAATTTCAGCTACATAATCCTGAAAGAAGGGGAGGAGCAACATAGAGCCAAATGAAATACTAACGAGCACTATAATTAAAGGCAACAGTTGCTCTGAATACCCTAAAATGAATAAAGACAAGCCAATAAATATGTAAGGTAAAATAAATATAGTTTTCATACTATGGTTTTTAAACCAATGTAAAATAGGAACTTGAAGCAAAATGATATTGATTGTAATAAAAGAGAATATCCAACTTGAAGAGCCCGTAACCTTCTCAGAAATGATAGGAAACGTTAGATATAACTGTTGGTAAATAAAATGAAATGGCATTAAGCTGATAACCAACAGAATAAAACTTTTATGGCGCATAATATCAAAGGTCTCCTGAATCCAAGAAGAGTGCCTTTTTAATACTGGTGGGTTTGGAAGAAATAAAACAACGAATCCAATCAACCAAAATAGAAAACCAGAAATAAGACACATTATGAAGAAATCTTCTTGTTTAAAAAATAAACCAACTAAAGGGCCCATAACTGTCCCACCGTTTTCTACCATGTTCATCATAGAAAAAGCTTCTTTACTCCTCTCAGGTGGTGTAAACATAGTCAAGGCAGCTTTTAAAGCTGGACTAAACATAGCTCCTCCAAGGCCACTTAAGATAGCAGCGATAATGATAAGAATAGGTTGATTTGTCAAACCTAAACCTGCAAATCCTATTCCACGACAAACAAACCCAGTTACAGCTAGTTGCTTATAACCAAAGCGATCAGCTAAAAATCCTCCGAATATCATTAAACCCTGTTGGCTTATGATTCTTAGTGACAGTACAGTGCCTACAAAAGCGAGTGAAAACCCTAGTTGGTTAACAAAATACGTAGATATAAAAGGAACGAACATAAAAAAGGTAAAAAAAGCAATAAACTGAATGATGATAATCAGCCATGTTCCTGTTCCTAAATTAGAAAAAGAGATTTTTTTCAACAACCCTTGTCCTCCTTTATTACTGAGATGTAACTAAGCTGTCTTCGGTACTGATACTACTGATTATTTTTGTGGTTTCTGTGCAGATTTAGTTAATTTTTCATGACATTTGTTTCCATTGTTGTAAAAAATATTTCAGGATTTTAAAGAAAAAAAGTAATATAAACCTATTGATTTTATTTACAGATATAATTTTACCTATCTTGAATTAGTTGATTATATGGGAAAAGAGAAAATGGAGTAACAAGTCATTCTGTGGGATTTGAAGCATTAGAGCCCTATATAATTACCATAAACTGATGAAGAGAGCTGACTTCTTATATTAATTATTAACAGGAGGAATTAGCTACTTAAATACATTTTTTTACAAGATATTTAAATTGTTTATTTTCTGAGAAATGATTTTTTGAAATTATTACAATTATACTTATTGTCGTAGGACGGATATAAAAAACGTAAGGGAAAACATAAGCTCTCTAAGGGGGGATAGTTAATGTACGTGGTGCAAAAAAGGAGGATAATAATGAAGGTTAAAATTATAAAAATTCTGTATGTAATTTTAGCTATAGGAGGAATTGTTGCAGCTATAGGTTCCTTTATTACACATTCACATCTATTGGAGGCTTTAGCCCTTGGTTTATTAGGCGTTTCACTCATTCTTAATAGTTATGCTACTTACTTGAGACTAAAACGAAAAATAGCGTTCTTTTATATAAGTATTGGGGTTATAGCGATCATATGGGCCATTTTGATCTATCACTAGAAATATAGATTTTTAAAACCGGATAATTTATCAATTTTGACTTCAAGAATCAGAGCTATCCCCTTTTATATTGTTACTGGTAGTTTATTTGGATTCTCATTCACAACTTTTTTATATTGATAGTCTCAATATATTCAAGGTTCTTGGAGAAGCTTATATTTTACTGAGACTGGTTTCTCTGATTTATATAACTCAGGAATTTTAGATACACTTTTACTTTTAATTGATTAAAACTCTCCTTTTATGTCAAAGATTTTGATATGGGAGGGAAGTTATTATGAAATCTGTTTTAATATTAATTATTATTCTATCAATATATATGCCATATCACTTTGCAAAAGGCTCAGACAACGAGGAATTGAATTCAATGACAAAGGCAGCAAAACAAAATGGGTATACAATTAGAGAATGGAACGTTTACCAAAAATCTTCTATAGGGAAAGTGAAAAATGAGAAAGAGTATAATTTATTTATAAATCAAATAAAGAAAGATCTTAAAGGATACAAGTGGGAATCAACAAAAGAAATTGACCATCATTTTAAATTAGTCGGCTTAAAAATAGACTCAAAGTATCGTTTGTCACAGCGTCTAGTCATCACGGCTATAAAAGGAAAAGATGGTTATGATTTAGAACGTACTCATGAAATAACAGGTCAAATTTGGAATGAGGAAGTTTCTGATAAAGTACTATCGGAAGCATTTGATAATTCTAATCAACCACAGACTTTTTACAATGTAAGAGCTGACATGCCAATGAATAAACCTAATCAAGATAAATTAAAGAGTAAATCTCAGAAATTAGTTTCAGATCTTTCAGCTAAAGAAGTAGAAGGATTAACAGAAGGAAACTTTGTTTCTTATTCTGCTTTATCAAAAAAATGGAATTATTCGTTAAAACTTAAAAATAACAATAAAATGAACCTTCAGGTTGCAAATCGATTCACTGAAGATGATAACAAGCTAACGGTTACAATAGGCACTCCTATTATCATTAAAGAGTATTAGGGTTACAATAATTTTATGGAAAAAAAGATTTTAAAACAGAATATTTTTAAGAACTTCATGCTTTCTCCACATTTGTGTTATAAAGTGAATCATTGATTGATAATAATGGAAATTTAATTCAGTTTCCTATTTTATAAATTGAAATAATTATACACGAATGGAGAAAGTACTAATGAGAAAAAGAGTTATATTATCTTTATTTCTGGCTATTATAACGGTTGTATATACTACCACTAGCGTCGCATTAAAATAATTCAAAGCCCTTTATAAATCTGAATTTTCTGCAATATTATTCATGCACAAAAAAATCCTTTATAATGGTTGGGTGGTAATAAACCATCCAAATCCAAAATAAAGGACAATAAGCATGGATAAGTTTACACGAAAAACATCATTTGAACAATGGTTTTCACCGATTTTCTCCACAAAACTCGAGGAATTGGTTGAAAGCTATCAATTAAATTCCTATACAAAGAAGCTGTACATTGCTTCATTCTTGAAATTACTCGTATTCGCACAACTCAACGAAACCGAGAGTCTGCGTGCAGTCAGTG